>JAFGBX010000174.1 GCA_016932935.1 Promethearchaeota archaeon
ACGCCCGCGATGTGCTTCACGCCACTGTCGATCTCGGCGATCCAGTCCGCCTTGAGCAGCCTCGCGTTGGCGTCGACCTGGTCGTGCGGGGCGGGGCCTTGCATTGTCTCACGCGCGCTGCGTTTTGTACGAGAGAAGCACCGGTATCTTACGCTATGAAAAATATCTAACTTGTTAAAAACCATTTCTGGAGTCTAACAGATGTTCTCCTTCGCTAGGTGATGTTGATCCTAACCGGCGTAGGGCCCCCCCGCTTCGGTGCCCTCTCGCCGCAGACCCCTACGAGAGGAGCGCGGCGCAGAGCGATTCGACGAGCGTGAGCTGCCTGAAGCGCCTCGCGGGCCCCTCCCGCGCTTGCCGCCGGGGCGTGTCGTTTACCCGGCCGCAGATCCAGGGGGCGCCGCAGGCCAGCTTCGCCGCCCGGTTCCTTGCATACCACGCATAGAATGGCTCCATATCGGTTCCACCTTGCCGCGCCCCGAAGCGGTCGCGGCAGCTTGGATCGATGCCAGAGCCGGCACTTAAGCTAGTTCGGGGGCGCGAATTACTGAACCGATATACGCGGCGATACGGCCCCCAGGCAAGGCCTCACGAGGCGAGGCGCGCGGCCTCGTCCGGGGATATCAGGCCGGCTTGGAGCGCCGTGGCCACGAGCACGCCCTCGAACCCCGCGACGCGCGCATCGCGGACGTCCGATGCAGATCTCACCCCGCCCCCGAGGTACAAGGGGAGTCGTGCCTCCCTAGCGAGCTCCATCGCTGTCGGGTTGATCCCCGTGCGCGCCCCCACGGCGGACATGTCCAGGAAGATCACGGCGGCAGGCCAGAGGCCCTCGATGGTTCGATACGCGTCGTGGATGCCGGCCCCGGACAGCTCCCTCGCCGGGGAGACCACGGCCCCTCCCTTGACGTCGAGGCTCACGATCGCCGAGTGCCCGCTTTGGGCAACGATCTCGGCGAGCGCTGTCATGCTCGGGACGGACTCGGTTCCGACGATGGGCCTCACGATGCCCTCCGAGGCGATGTCGTTGAACTCCTCGATCGAGGCGATCCCCGCGTCGACCATGACCTCTCCCTCCACGCGCGCGCGGATCTGGCGGATGGTACCCGTGTTCGGCTTGCGCCCCGTTATCGCGTCGAGGTCGGCAACATACACGTCCCGTAACCCGAACAAGCCCTTGTACCCTTCCACCAGCGAGAGGGCGTCCCCGTCCTTGCACCAGCCGCAGTTGACCGGCGCGTAGGCCTCCCGTTGACCCTTGACCGCGTGCACGGCGCGCCCGTCCTTGAGGTCCACGACGGGAACGATGCGAAACGCTGCCACGGGCATCAATGGGCGCGCCGTGCAATTAAAGGTTCGCGGCGGATTCACTAACCTCGGCCCACTGGCCGACACGTGGCAGCGATGGAGCGGGCGAAGGACGGGATCCTCGTCGTGGAGATCACGACGGCGGGCGGGATGGGCTCGGGCAAGGCACGTCTTGAGGCCATCAGCATCGAGGGGCTCGTGATGCTGCAAGCACTCGTCGGCGACGCGGCCGCCGGCGGTTTCGAGGTTCACGCGGTGCTCCAGGAGGGGATCGGGATCCCGGACGGCATGGTTCCCACCGACGGCGTGCGCTGGCATCGCCTGGGGGCCGGCACGAGCCTGAAGGAGGCGATCGAGGGCATCGCGCCGCTCGTGGGACATTGCTTCGTCGTGGCGCCAGAATTCGGTGGCTACCTCGTGGAATACACGGCACTGCTCGAATCCCACGGGCTCGTCTTGCTGAGCCAGCCGTCCCGGGCGGCGGCTGCCTCGAGCGACAAGAAGGGGGCGGCCGAGCTCCTATCCAAGGCCGGGCTCGATGTGCCAGCCACGCAAACACTGGAAGGCTTCCTCGCCGCACCCGCCATCCCGTACCCCGTGGTCGTCAAGCCCAACCGCGGCGCGGGTTGTGTCGGCGTGTTCACCGCGCGCGACGAGGCGGAGCTTGAGGACGCGGTCGTGGTCAACGAGGGCCTGTCGTTCGGCCGCGACTCCTTGATCGTGCAAGAACTGGTCGAAGGCAAGCCTCTTAGTGCCAGCGTGATCGCCATGCGGCAGGGCGTCGCGGTGCTCGGCATCAACGAGCAAGACGTCTCTCTCGCCCCCGCGGGTGCATCCGGCTCGAAGTATCGCGGCGGCGTCGCGGGGCCGCTGCGTCCAGAGCTCGCGGCCTGGTGCGAGCGGGTGGCGCGGGCGGCAGCGGGTGCCTTCCAACTCGACGGGTACTTCGGTTTCGACTTCGTCCTCGGCACGCGCGGCACGCCCGTCGTGGTGGAAGTGAACCCCCGGCTCACCACGTCGTTCGCCGGGCTCAAGATGATCCATCCAGAGTCGCTGCTGCGCTTTATGGCACGCCGGAAGCGTGGCGAGCCGGCGAGCTTGCCGTGGATCCCGCGAAGGGATTTCGCCGCGTACCGTGTCGTTTCGTCGTCGGGGCATTCGGGCCCCCTCCCAGGCGATTGGGAGCTTCCTCCTGGCCACCAGGTAACCTGGCTGGGGGCGCCGGGAGGGGGAGTTAACGCGTTCATCGCTTGTAAGGGTCTTTCGCGCGCTGCGGCCGTCGGCACCATCGAACGCCTCGTTGCCCGCTTACAGCGCGATGAAGACCAGCAAGTAGATGAAGATGGCGATGTAATGCGCGGGTAGGACGACGGATATCGACTTTTCCAGCTTCAACCCCTTCTGGTACATCTGGAACATGACGAGAAAGTACACGGTCACGAGCTGCGCGATCACGAGTAATGCACCAGCGACAACGTCGGGGACATCGACCGACGCGGCCTTCATGCTGAAGATGGCGACCTCGTAGATGAAGATGGGGATCGAGCTGATCCCGCAACCCGCCAGGGACGTGGGGAAGTCCGCCTTCTTCTTGAAATTCGCGTAGCACAGGCTCTCGATCAGCGCCCACATGACGAACCACGAGATGACGGCCTGGATGATGAACGCAGGAACCTGCGGCAGCGCGGCGAAGAGGGGGGACGTGTGGACGACGAAGAAATACAAGTAGTTCTGGAAGCCGAGGAACGCGCCCACTGTGTATAACGCCAGTGGAACCAGCAAGTACGCGGCGCGGAGCCTGGGCGTGCCTTCGAACAGCCTGGCGAACATCGGGCGGGCGTCGAAGTAGGCCAGGTACCTCTGGATGTTGCGGGTCGACTTGCCCTCCAGGTCCCGCTGTTTCACGCTACCGAGGTACGGGAGGTTGTCTTGCATGAACCGGAGCGTCATCTCGCCGAGCTTGGTGAGGTAGTACTTCTTGTCGTCCTTCTGGAACACGAGAGGGGACAAGATGTTGAGGTGGTGGTAGAGCGTGCCCGTGCCGATCGAGAGGGCGCTCTTGAACTCCGTGAACGTTCCAACGCCGTTCTCTCCGATCATGCGGAGGATCCGACGCCGGATCTCGTGGTCGAGGGCCTCGTAGAATTTCTTCTCGAGCTCCGCGGTGGCACCGCCCGATGCAGGGGCCCCGACCGCAGCCCCGTCGCCGCCCCCGGCCTTGCCCTCGAGGCCTGGGTGGAAGATGAAGAGGCTCACGAGCTCCAGGACGGTCAGCACGAGACCCAGGCCGCAGAGGAAGTACCCGACGTCGAGGGAGTTGAAGAAATCGACGTAGAAGTTCGTCACCGAGAGGAACACGAAGATGATGGCGCTCGTGGCGACCGCCTGGAGGACGAACCAGAGGATCTTGCGGTTGCCCTGCAGCAGGTAGAGCACGGTCAGGCCGATGTTGGCGACGGCGGCCAAGACGAGCAGCGTGCCGCCCCACGGGATCGAATCAGCCATGGCCTGGGCGAAGGTCTTGTTCTTCGTCCAGTCGAAGCAAGCTGAAGCGAGGATCAAGGCGCTGCCTGCGAGGTTAATCGAGCGAACCCCGTACGCGCGCTGCCGTCGCCGAGGGGCGGCCTCCATGATGGATCGATGGTGAGCATCCGATATATAATTGCCCGCCTGGCGCAAGCCGCCGTCGGTTAAAAAGAAGGGAGGGGCCGATGGAAAAAATGGAATCCCGGCACCCTACTTGTCAAACGGGTACTTCTTCTCGGCCTTGAGCTTCTCCAGTTCCTCCTTCTCAAGCGAGAGGAAGTTGATCTTCCCGATCAGGGTCTTCGGCAGTTCCGCCCGGAATTCGATGTCCCTGGGCGATTCGTATTTGAGCAAGTTCGCCATGCCGTATTCCTGGATCTGCTTGACCATGTCCGGGCCCGCTTTTGGCGGGTCCTTGAGGATGACGAACGCCTTGACTCGGGTCACTTGCTTCTCGTCTGGTACGCCGATCACGCAGACGTCCGCGACGTCCGGCATCTTGCGGAGTACCTCCTCCACGTGGGTCGGGTACACGTTGATACCGCTCACCTTGAGCATGCGTTTCAGCCGCAACTTGAAGTAGAAGAACCCGTCCTTGTCCATCGAGCCGATGTCGCCGGTGTGGAGCCAGGTGCGCCCGTCCTTGTGCTTCTTGAGCGACTCCGCCGTCGCCTCCGGGTTGTTGAGGTACCCCTTCATGACGGCGGGGCCGGCGATGCAGATCTCGCCCTCCTCGCCGCTCGGCGCCTCCTCAGTCGTCCCCGTCCTGCAGATCTTGGCGAGCATGTCGGGGAAGGGCACGCCGATGCTGCCCTCCCGGTAGTCGCCCATCGGCGTCGCCATGATCGCGGTCACCGCCTCGGTGAGGCCGTACCCCTCGAGCAGGCTCGTGTTCCCGCCCCCGGCCTTGACGGCGGCCTCGAACTTCTCCTTGGTCTGCCTCGGCAGGGTGTCGGCGCCGCAGAACGTCGCCGTCAAGCACGAGAGGTCGGCGGCGCGGAACTCGGGGTTCGACGCGAGCGCCTCGAACAGCGTCGGGACACCGACCAGGAAGTTCGGCTTCTTCTTCTTGATGAGCTTGGCGACCTCCTCTGGGGTGAACTGCGGGATCAGGATCGTCTTCCCGCCGTTCATGAACGCAGCATTCACGCACACGCCCAATCCAAAGCCGTGGAAGATGGGTAGAATGGCAAGCAACGAGTTGCCCGGGACGATGTTTCCCCACACGGAGACCTGCATGCCCTCGGAGATGAAGTTCATGTTCGTGAGTTCGATTCCCTTCGGCACCCCGGTCGTGCCGCCGCTGTAGAGGATGACCGCCGTGTCGTCCGGCTGCATCTCGGCCTTGGGCGCCGCGGCGTGCTGGCCGGCCATCATATTCCCGAACCAGACGACGCGTTTATCCTCGGGCACCTTGGGGATCTTGCGGCCCCTCGCCAGCCAGAAGAGGAACTTCCAGATGCCGGGCAGGAAGTC
>JAFGBX010000026.1 GCA_016932935.1 Promethearchaeota archaeon
AGGTCGAATAGGAGGAGAGCGCCAACGCCCCGCCGCCGAACTCCGAGGTGATGGGATGGCCGGCCGTGAAGTTGGAGATCGTGGTGGCATTCGTGTAACTCCCGTTGAACGTGAAGCCGAAGATGGAAACCAATTCCTCCAGGCCGGTGACGTTGCACGAGTCGGGGATGTTCCCCGCGCCCGAAAGCAGATCCCGGATCGCGTTGAAGTCGAAGTCGAACGAGAAGTCGATGCCACCGAGGCCGGACAAGCCCGAGCCGGGGAGGCCGAGACCAGACGAGTTGCCCATATCCGCGTCGGCCAGCACGATGATCTTCCCGCCCTGGTTGTAATAGTCCAGGAGGAGGTCGATGTCCTGGGCGCTGAAGCCAACTTCGGGGTCGGAGATGACGATGGCGTCGTAGAACGAGAACAAGCTCATGTTCTCGATCGTCATGCTCGAGTAGTTGCTGAACACGATGTACTCGTCCATGTCGAAGTTCCACTGCTTGCCCAGCTCGTAGAACTGGTGGTAGGAGGCCATGATCATGTCCCGCTGGTCGCCCGTCAAGATGCCGAGCAGGTCGTTGTGCTGCGTGTCGAAGAACACCTTGGCACTGGGGAGCTTGATCGTGTAGTCCACGACGACCGTGTCGATGAAGCCCTGGTCACTGGTGAAGTTGATGACCGAGCGGTAGTGCCCGTCCTCGGGGAATCGCAGCAAAGTGTTGTCGATGAACAGCGTGATGACAGTGCCCGTGCTCGCGTTCGACGGGATCGATCCGATGCCGGACGAGGTCGAGTTGAGCAAGTTGGTGAGCTCCTCGACGAACTTGATGGACGCGTTTCCCTCGGCCGTGTATTGCAGGCCCGTGAGGGGCACGGTCGAATAGACCGTGAGGTTGTACAACGAGTAATCGCCGACGTATTCCGGCTTCATGGGCGCGCTGCACGGCCGGTTGTTGCTGATGCCTGCATAGGGGCCGTAGAGGCCCGTGGCGTTCGTGTACATGCGGCCCGGGCTGTACACGAAGATGTCCCTGAGGAACAAGTTGTCGAGGGGGTTGTCCTCGGTGCCGGTTCCCCCGATGATGCTCCCGATGCTCCCGTTGTACGACAGGAGGTCGCCGACGGACATGTTGGCGGGGTCGAAGTTGATAAGGTCGTCGATGATGCCGCTGAAGTTCCCGTAGGTAAAAGCACCCGCGTTGAGCACCAGGTTGTTGATCGACTCCTGGTCCGCCGCGACCCACATGCACGTGTACATGTCCTCTGTCGTCGGGGCCCACGAGGCTTGGATCCAGGTGAATTGCAAGGGTTGCACGTTCCCAAGGTTCCAGTACTCGATGTGCGCCTCCGTCGAGTTCTCGAGCAATCGCCCCGTGCTGAAGGCTGCCATCGTCCCGTTGACGACGTTGTTCCCGACGTTGATGACGAGCGCCTTCGTCTGTATGACGTGGTCGACCTCGTACATGCGATCGATGCCCGTCGAGACGACGACGATGTCGTGGAGGACGGGCTGTGGCCAGCCGGCGAGGGTGAAGTTCGCTTGGCTGACCGTGGTTGGAAAGTCGAAACCGCACGCGGCGGAGAAGCTGATGGACGTCTTCGAGCCAGGCGCGAGCGTGCTCGTGAGGTTGTACTTGGCCGCGACCGTGGCGTTGTCGACGGGATCCCCCCCCGCCGACCCAGTGAATGGGGCGGAGAGGTCCTCCTGGATCCACGAGATCGTGTCCGCGAGGCCGCCGGCGGCGTGCCCGGTCGAGGGACGGCTCGCCTTCACCGCGTAGAAGGACTCGTTGTTCGGGCCGCGGGTCGTGTCGTTCACGTAGAGCACGTCCTGGCCGGCGATGTAGCCTGCCTCGTCGTCCGCGGCCATGCCGAGGATGTCGGTGCCCTGCAAGTCAAGATCCGCCTTGGTCCACGAGTGGATCGACAAGTTGGACACCGCCTCGGTGCCGACGTTCACGATGTCGAACGTGAGCCGCATCGTGTTGATCGACGTGACCCACGTCTCCGCGGTGACGACGACGAGCAGCTTCCCCTGGTGGTTCAGCATCGAAACGGCGCGCGAGTACGTGCCGACGTGCGTGAGGTGCATCTCCCGGTAGACCTCGTCCATGAGCAGGAAGCCGAAACCGCCGTCGTGGTGCAAGCCGAACATTCCCTGGAGCAAATGAGTCGCGTTGCGTTCGTTCACTACCGGCGTCGAGTTCTGCACGAAGTGCGTGAAGAAGTTCACCGATCCGTAGCTTGACACGAACCACAGCGAGGTCAAGTTCACCGCGCCGGCGGGGACGATCGTGGGCACGAAGCCCGCGTAGAGCTGGGCTGGCGTGTAGCTGCGTAGCGAGGAGATGTTCGAGGGGTGCTCGCCAAGGTAATCCCAGGCCGCGGTGACGTTCACCAGGCCGCGCCCCTGGACGTTCGGCTCGCCGCCGAGGTCGATGGCCGTGGTGCAGAGGGCATCCTTGAGCGTTTCGGGGCGCGCGTACTGGTGGCGCTGGATGAGCAGCGCACACGCCCCGGCGACGTACGCCGCGGCCGCTGCCGTGGTGTTCACGGTCGTGTAGTTGCCGTTCGTGGGGAGCGGGGCGCCGTAACTCGACGTGATGTTGACCGGGAGGTTGACGTAGCTCGATATGGCACCGAGGTCGAAGCTCGGGAGGCACGAGGTGATGTTGACCGCGGGGGCGAGCACGTCGGGCTTCTCCATGAGCTCGAGCGTCGACCCGCGCGACGAGAACGCTGCGGGCTGAACGGCGCCCGCCGTCGTGTCCGCGCCGCCCACGGTCAGCGCTGAAGCCGCCATGCCTGGCGTGTTGACGGTCATGTAGGAGGGCCCGATGTCGCCGCTCGCGGAGACCACCGCGATGCCGCGCCGGGTGACCTCCCCGACGGCCACGGTCAGCGGGTCGCCCGGGTACCCGATGATGTTCCAGCCCGCCACGATGATGTCGGCGCCGTGGCTGTAGCAGAACTCCAAGGCCGAGACAGCCCAGTGCCAGATCGTGATGCCGATGAAGTCCACGCACTTGGCGTTGATGATCTGGGCCCCGGGCGCCACGCCAGTGTAGGTACCGTTGGACGCGTCACCCGTGCCCGCGATGATCCCCGCCAGGTAGGTGCCCTCGCCGTTGACGTCCACGTAGAGCGGATCCCAGTCCACGAGGCTCACGTTCGCGATGACCTTCGAGGCGACGCGCGTCCCGTTGGTATCGTACACGGAGGACAGGTCCGGGTGCATGCCGACGCCGGTCGACATCAACCCGACGATCACGCCACGGCCGTCGACGCCGTTGGCGGCCCGGAACGCGCTCATGTTCAGCGCCGCGTCCAAACCGGCGCCGGGCGGGGCCGGCTCGGACGGGGAGCCGCTCGGAGCTATCGACGACGTGCGGGTGTTGATCTGCCGCTCCAGCCACGCGCTCTTGATGTGCCGCCCCCCGTCCGCGTCGATCAATTGCTGAATCCGGGACGCGGGCGCCGTGAAGAAGATGCCCGAGGTTAGATCGTGTTTTTGCACGTTCCCGACCGCGTTCCGGCTCAACCACGCGTCCCTCGCGGCGCAGTCGTGGAACAAGAACCAGCAGTCCACGGCCTCCCCCTCCCCGGCGCTCGCGATCGCCCTCGCAAGCTCGGGGTCGACGAAGACCGGGCCATCGCCGATTATCCAGTGGCCATCCGTTAACGTGCTCGACTTGCCGGAAGTGAACAAAGGGGAGAACGATAGCAAGAATATCGACGCGACGAACCAGGCACTTGACACGATCCTACGGGCTCTCATGGCGATCACCTTATGCGATCAATAGCGGGCTCCAATAATATCTTTTTAACCATCTCGGGCTCGGGCTCGTGCATGGCTCGAACCTTTTTTACCATGCACTAATATTAGAACTAATAAGACTAACTACCGTGGATTAAATGTCGGCGCCTCGTGTTCTGGAGACCGTGCTGTTCAGCGGGGATGAGTTCAAGCAAGCGGTCGAATGGGCCAAGGATCGGGAGGACGAGCAAATCCTGGTGAACATCCATGGATCGGAAACGTTCAACATCGAGGGCGTCGTGAAGAACCTCCCGAAGGCATTGATCAGGGCAGGATTCGGCTTGTCGAAGCAGCTGTTCAAGCGGGGTAGGGACAGCAAGGACCTGATTCCGAAAGACATATCGAAGTTCGAGGTCTTCAAGGAGATCGAGCTCCAGGGCTTCATGATCAAGGCCTCGATGGGCTTTCGGAAGAACTACATCGCGGTGAGCACCGTCCAGGGCACGATCGGGGACGTCACGATCCCCGAGGGCACCATCCTCACGGTCGGGAACCAGAACGCGAGCTCCGAGGACGTGCGTGCCTACGCGATCCAGCTGGAGAACCAGTTCAAGAAGAACTATGACACGCGGCGGTTCTTCGACGGCCGCGAGCTCCTTGACGCGTGCGACTACCTGAACAGGGTGCTCGAGAGCACCCAGGTCTCGGCCCAGGTGTTCGGGATATGGTCGAAGACCAAGCAGACCTTCTTCGGCTCCGGCAAGGTGCTGCGCGTCATCCAGCACGCGTTTCCCAAGCACCGGTACTTCATCCTCCTGCTCGACCAGGGGATCGTGGGCCAGGGGAACCAGCTGGAGAAGGGGCGCATCATCCGTGTCGGCGGCCTCGGGAGGCTCAACGCGGAGCAGGTCATCGCCAAGAAGATCATACTGGACCCGAAGCTCGGCGTCGAGGTGAAGCGGTACGA
Organism: Promethearchaeota archaeon; assembly: GCA_016932935.1. GTDB lineage: Archaea > Asgardarchaeota > Lokiarchaeia > Sigyniarchaeales > Sigyniarchaeaceae > Sigyniarchaeum. The sequence goes on from JAFGBX010000026.1 coordinate 4,713, forward strand.
CAAGGTCCTCGAGGTCGAGAACCTCACGGTCGACTACGGCATCAAGGGAAAGCCGATCATCGAGAACGTGAACTTCTCGATCGACGACGGCGAGATCCTCGGCATCGTCGGCGAGTCGGGCGCGGGGAAGACCACGACGCTGAAGGCCATCATCGGCGACATCAAGGACTACGACGGCAAGATACGCATCTGCGGGGAGAACGCCCGCGACAAGCAGGCCATCACGCCTCGTTATGGCTACGTGCCACAGGACCTGTCGAAGATGTACCTGACCTACACCCCCCTGCGCAACATCATCCACTTCGGCTCGCAGTACGGCATCCCCGAGCAGGAACTCATCCGGCGCGGCAAGGAGATCCTCAAGGACCTCGGCATCTTCTCAAAGGCGAACCAGCCGGTCGACCGCCTTTCGGGAGGCGAGAAGCGGCGCGCGAGCATCGCCATCGCGCTCGTTCACAACCCGAGGGTTCTCTTCCTTGACGAGCCGACGTCTGGTCTCGACCCGACGAGCCGGCACGAGCTCTGGTCCTACCTGGACAAGATCAGCAGGCAGTACGGCGTCTCGCAGGTCGTGATAACCCATTACCCGGAGGAGGGCGAGTATTGTGACAAGATCGCAGTTTTCATGAAGGGGAAGGGCTTCCTGGAGTTCGGGGCACCCTCGGAGCTCAAGAAGCGGCTGCCAGGGGGCGGTTACGCTGCGGAACTCACGCTCGAGCGGTTCGATCCAGAGGCGATCGACCTGCTCAAGAAGATCGACGACATCGACTTGATTCTCCAGCGGGGCGGATCGATCCGCGTTTTTTCGAGTGACCTGAACCAACAGCTCTACGACAAGATCTTCAAGGCGCTGGGCGATGGCGGGCACCAGGTTCACCGGATCGAGCCGAAGGCAGAGATTGACATGATCGATTTTTTCTTATATAAAACCTCTCAATCCCGGAATGAGAAGTTCTGACATATATATGATACTTAACAACCATCTCGACAAAAACAATCACACAATGAACGATTCCACGTCCATACTGCGACCGGAGCAGCTCATCACGGTCAGGATCCCCGCGGTACTCGGACTGGCCCCCGTCCAGCCGCCCGTCTCCCTCGCTGCCCTCGTGCAGGGCCGGGGGCGGTACACGCACCGCAGGTTCTGGCGGTCGGTGCTGCTCGAGGCACTCGAAGGGGACGACGTGAGCCGCAGCATCGAGCCGGTCACGACCCGCGCCCAGGCCCGCGCGGGCTTCGCCGACCTCTACGGCGGCCGCGACGGCGACGGCACCGCGGCGGAGGCGACCCGGCCGTGACCTTCCACCCGCGCAACAAGACCGAGCGGCGCCTCCACGACGACTGGATCGGCCGCTTCTGCTGCCCGACGTTCGTGGGCGGCTGCCCGCGGTGCGAGCTCCGGAAGGACGCGGGGTGGCCGGTCAAGCGCGCCTACTGCGCGGCGGCGGGGCTCCCGCTCGAGTCCATGGACGTCGAGGCCGAGTGCCCGCGCCGTGCCGAGCTCGCCGAGCGCCGCCACGCCGAGAACGTCCAGCGCCACAAGGCCAGGGCAGCGGCAAGGGCAGCTGCTGCTGCTGTTGCCACCACCACCACCACGGGTTCGGAGGCCGCCTTCCCGTGACCGCCCACGTCCTCCCGATCCGCATCTGCTCGGGCCGCAAGAGCGGCGTGGGGCGAGGGTTCTTGCACGAGATCTACACCGGGCACATGCTGCAAGCCTTTTTCAAGGCGTTCGAGCGCCACGGGTACGCGGTGCTCAGCCGGAAACTCGGGATATGCCTATCCAACGAGAAGCACGAGAATTATGGCGATTGGGAGGAGAAGGGGGACGAGCAGATCCTCGCCATGCTCCGCGAGCAGGCCGAGAACCCCGCGTTCGAGGACATCACGTTCATCTACTGGAACCACCGCCCCCTCACCCATGCCAAGTGGGTGCGGATGCTCGCCGACGCCGGGTTCCACGTCATCGAGCGCCGCACCCTCGCCGATATCCGCGCGGTGCTTGCAAGGAGCAGCGCGCGACCCACCCTCGATTCGTGGGCGGCGCACGACCGATCGCAGGAGGTCGAAGGTTGAGATGGAAGCCACGACCCGACGCCGCCAGCAATCCTTGCTCGAGTTCGGGGCGGCCCCCGTCGCCCTCCACGCGTGCCCTTGCTGCCTAAACAAGACCGCCCGCCCGGGTAGCCATTGGTGGCTATTTCACCAACCGGTTTGTGATAATGATACATTTACTCACGTCCCAGATTCAACCGAGAGGGCCTCACTTGTCGCACGATTCGGGGTCAATACGAGGACTTAAGACCTTTCCAGGTCTTAAGTATGACACCGATAATTAATTGTCGATCAACAATCAATCAATTGATCTTGAAATCCGGGGGTGAAACGCCACGAGCACGAAGATCGGGAAGCGCGAATTCGCCTTCATGCGCTTCATCACGCTGGTTCGGAAGGAACTGGCGTCCATCTGGGCCGACAAGCAGGCCCTCGCCATCGTCTTCGTGCTCCCGCTCGTCGCGATGCTAGCGCTCGGCCTCACGGGGCAGGTCGGCGGCAAGATGATAGACAACCTCGCGGCCGGCAGGACGACGAACATCGGCGTGGTCAACCTCGACACGTCCGTCGGCGACCCTCGCTACGTGCTGAGCGAGGAGTTCATCGGCATCCTCGGCGAGCAGTCGTCGGTCTCGATCACCCGTTACGAAACGGTCTACGCCGCGAACGTGAGCCTGTTCTACGAACACATCATCGGGTTCGTCGTGATCAACGACGGGTTCGAATTCAACGTGAGCGCGCACCTGCCCGCGTTCGTCAACTTCTACGCGGACGCGCTCTACATCCTGGCACAGCCGTTGATCGCCATGAAGGTGAACGACGCGATCAAGGACTTCAAGGTCGCGTACAACTTCACGGAGGACGAGATCAACTTCGACTCGGACGACCGGTACCAGATCCCCTCCGCCGTGTTCACGTCGTGGCCGATGGTCATCTCGACGGTTATCATGGCCGCGGGGCTGATGCTCGCCACGCAGAGCGTGGTCGGCGACAACCCGATCATGCGGGTCTCGCTGACCCCGAGCAAGCGGTTCGAGATCATCTCGGCCAAGGTCGCCGCGTACACCCTCCTGGAGATGGCGGAGGCGGCGGTCCTCGTCGCGTTCCCGTACCTCGCATTGGGCCTCAACTTCCCCGGCGACCCGTTCTCGGCGTGGCTCTTCTGCTCGTTCATCGCGTACTGCGGCGTGAGCATGGGCGTCTTCATGTCGACCCTCGCGACGACGAAGCTGCAAGGATCCCAGTTCTTCCTGCTCGGCTTCATGGTCCTCTTCATCCTCGGCAGCGGGGTCTTCATCCAGGGACTTGATAAAGTCTTCCCGATGGGCTACTGCCAGGACGGGGTCAAGCTGATCGCCTACAAGGGCGTCTCGCTCCTCGCCATGTGGGACTACATCTGGCCGCAGATCGCGTTCGGCACGGTCTTCTACGTCGCGGCCTTCATCTCGTTCAAGATGAAGAAGGGGGCGATCTGACGTGGCGCGCGCCGCGCCACCGGGAGGCTTCGACCTCCCCACCGGCGACAGGCAGGTGCGCCGCAAGATCATCGACCTCCGGGACGTGACCGTGACCGTCTCGAGCACGAAGTTCAGCCTTCCATTCAAGCTCAAGCGAACCATCACGACCATCGTCCAGGGCGTGAGCTTCCACTCCTACGAGGGCGAGATCCTCGGCCTGATTGGCGAGTCGGGGGCAGGTAAGTCCACGATCCTCCGCTGCATCACCGGCCAGATGAAGCCGTCGCGGGGCACGGTCAGCGTGGCCGGAATCGATGTCGTGCACCACAAGAACGAGGCCATCAAGCGCTTCGGGTACGTGCCGCAGCTGGAGCTCATCTCCGTCTACGACCACTTCACCGCGCTCGAAAACGTCTATTATTTCGGCAAGATGTACCTCTCCGGCGTCGGGGACGAGCAGATCAAGCAGCGTGGCAAGGAGGTGCTGAGCATCCTCGGGTTCAAGGAGGCGCTCATGGGCAAGAAGGCCAAGTACCTCTCCGGCGGCGAGAAGAAGCGCGTGAGCATCGCCATCGGCATGGTGCACGACCCCGAGATCTTGCTCCTCGACGAGCCGACCACCGGGCTCGACATCTCGCTCCGGATCCAGGTGCTCAACTACTTGAAGAACCTCAACAAGAAGCTCGGCATCTCCGTGGTCATCGTCTCCCACGACCTCGAGATCGCGCAATACTGCACGCGGATCGTGCTGCTCGAGAAGGGCCGGGTCATCGAGTTCGGCGACCCCGAGGTCCTGATCAACAAGCTCCTGCCATGCGAGGGGCGCGCGATCAAGCTCGAGGTGGCCGAGCTCAACGAGGAGATCATCGACTCGATCCGGTCGCTCCCGGAGGTGAAGTTCGTCATCAAGACGGGGCGCAACGATGTCAAGATCTTCGCCGAGGACATCGACAAGGTCATGATCAGCAAGGTGATCGAGCACTGCGACAACATCAACATCCCGATCGCGTCCATCACGCTCGACCGCGCCGACTTCACGTCCTACTACCGCATCCGGTCGAAGCTCGAGAAGGAAAAGAACCAAACCGTGGACGGCTCGGCCCAGCCGTCATGAAGCAAGCCAGACCGCCAGGTAGGACGGGGATCCCCATGAAGCCGATCAAGGCCGTGCTCAGCAAGCACCCGGAACTCGTCCTCGCCGCCGCTTGCGAGGCCTTCTTGCACGTGCTGCTCTACGCGTCCCCGGAGGGGACGCTCGTCATGGTCTACGTCAAGGAGGAGATCGATTTCATCAAGGTGCTCGGCAGCGTCGTCGGGATATGCGTGCTGCTCTTCATACTCGTCAAGTTCACCCAGCGGTACCTCGGCAACAGGAACGACACGAGGTTCACGGTGCTGGTCGCGCTCGTGATGTTCCTGACGACCGTCTCGCTGGTCGTGGTCGAATCGGCGTGGAAGTTCACGGGCATACAAGGGCGCTTGTTAAACAACGGCATCACCTTCGCCCTCGCGCTCAGCATCTTCTACCTCGACGTGTTCGGGTTCCACGTCCTCATCGCCCCCGGGTCGGAACGCGTGGCACGCACCCACACCCGGATCATGCAATCCCTCTACATCGCCGTGCTGGCCGTCTACGTGGCCAAGGAGGTGATCGACATCTCCTCCCCCTCGGCTGGCAACCCGCTGTCGGCTGTTGCCGAATACAGCCAGTACGTCGTGATGGCCTACGCGCTTGCCGTGCTCGTCGTGACCATGGTAAGGAGCTTGGCGTTGGTTCGCAGGACGACGGACAAGGCCTCGAGGAGCGGGATCCAAGCCCTCGGCACCTCGTTCGCCATCATCCTCGCGTGCATCCTGCTCATCCTCGCGAACGAGCTGATCGAAGCCACGTCGTACCTGGACACTGCCGCGACGCTCGTTTCCATCGCCGCGTTCGCCGCGATCTACTTCGGCTTGATCAAGCCCGCGGGGATCGCCCCCCGAGAAGAAGGCAACCGACAACTCAGCGGAATTGGTTGAGCAACTGCGTGGTCGTCTCGAGCACGAGGTCGGCGCCGCTGCTGGCGAGCTTGGAGTCGTAGCCGGAGAGGATGCCGACGGTCTTGACGCCCTTTCCCTCGAAGGCGCGCCTCCCCGCCTCGATGTCCGTGTGCATGTCGCCGACCATGACCACGCCGTTCCCGTCGACGAGCGGCCGTATTCCCGCCCGCTTGACGATGACCTCGATACCCTCGGGATCCGGCTTGACGTGCCCGGGCGTCACGTCCCCCGCGCCGATGACCAACTCCTCGGGGAAGTACTGGTCGATGCCGAACTTCTTGAGCTTCTCCAGCACCGACGCCTTCATGCCGGACGTGAGGATCGCGAACTTGATGCCCCTCCCGGCGAGGATGGAGAGCATCTCGTCGACGCCGTCGTAGATCCGCATGTTCTCGACCTCCTTGAGGTACTGCTGGTAGATGCTGAGGCCGGCCTGGAGCTTCTTGAAGTAGGACATCCCTTCCAGGAACGTCAGATCCTTGAGGAGCGTGTACGATTGCAGGATGATCTTGGGGATCGGGATGCTCATGAGCTTCTGGATGAGGGCGGCGATCTCGTCCACGGCCTGCTTGAAGTCCACCTTCAAGCCGTGTTTTTCGATGCCCGACTTCACGCCGCGCTCGATGGCTTCCAGGCCGTTGAAGAGCACGCCGTCGAAGTCGAAGACGATGAACTTGACCTTGCTGAACTCGATGACCACGTGCTTGCACCCGGTTGTGATTCTTGACAGCTAAAACGCGGGCTCCATAATAAGACTTCGTGGCAGCGGGGACCGTTATCATACATGGGGGGCTCCGTTGATAATCCCCCGGCCCTCGATCGATGACCAGCACGCACCAGATGCGTGAGAGGAAAAGAAAATGCATACCATCATATCGATGGCAGGGGCTGCCTTGTCCTCCATCCATCAACCGATGGATGACCCCGCTGTATCGCCTTCATGAAGCCTGGGCAATGCACCGGAGCGCCGTTCATTCCGGGATCGCCTCCAGCCGCTTCCGGGCTTCATCGAGCTCCCGCAGCTTCCGGCGCCGGATCAGCCCCAGCCGGATGGCCGACCGCTTCGCGTGCAGCGCCACCACCGCGAAGCCCGCCACCCCGCCTGCCAGCAACGCCACGACCCACGGCAGCTCCCACCACGGCACCGGCGGCGCGCGAACCACGAACGGCACCTGCTCGACCGTCTCGTGCCCCACCAAGTCCACGACCCGCACCTCCAGCACGTGCTCCCCCTCGGCCATCGACGTCGCGTTCACGAACAAGAACCAGTACCCGCCGCTGGCAGAGTATTCCGTGTCCACCCACGAGCCGCCATCGACGCGGCACGCCACCGACGCCACGCCAGACCCGTTCCCATCGGCTGCCACGACGCGCAAGAAGCCATCCGCTGGGAGCGCCGAGCCGCTCGCCACGTTCCTCGACGCCACGAGCGGCGCCTCCCGGTCCACGTGGAGCAGCAGCTCCATCGTGCCGTTGTTCCCCGCCGGGTCGACCACCCATACCACGAGCGACACGTTGCTGGCCGACGCGTGCGGGCGGAGCAGTACCTCGTGCCGCCCGCCACCCCCTACGTGGAACGACAGCACGTCCGCGCCCGCCGCCGTCGCGTTCCACGCCGCGACGCCGTTCAGCTCCACCACCGAGAACGACACGGCTGAATCCCCGCCGGCGACCCACCCGCCATCTGCCGGCGTCGGCGACGACAGCGCCGGCGAGTACGTGTCGAGCGTGACCGTCCAGTTGAATGACAACTCGTTGCCGGCGCGGTCGAGCACCGACACGACGAACGATCGCGGCCCGTTCCCGCCCAGCGTCGTGAAATTCACTGCCCAGGTCGCGCTCGCCGTCCCCGCGGGAAACAAGTGCGTCGCAACGCTCCCCGTTGAGAACCCATCGCCCGGCAACCCGCTCGCGAGCGAGACGGTGATGCTGGCGAGCCCCGACACGTTCGACGCCCCGAGCCCCGATCCATCGTCCGAGATGTCGAGGCCGAGCTCGAAATTGGATGTTTTCGCATAGGACGCGTGGATCGGTGCCGGCGCCGACCCCTCGATGACCGGTGCCGTGCCATCGAGCACCACGTCGGCCGGGAACGCTACGGGTATCGTGCCCACCAGCCCGTGAACGACCAGCCGGTACGCCCCGTCCGAATCGCAATCGTTCGGCCACTCCAAGTGGTAATAGTTGACCCGCTTCGTTGCATTGTATGAGTCGAAGGTCATTGGCCATGAGTCCATGATCGTTCCCGACCCATTTACGATCGAGAGCGAGACGTTCTGCAGCGAGTCCGACGCGAACGCCTCGATGACCGGGGGGGCGTCGAACGCCTGGCCGGGGACGACGTTGACGAACCCCAGCGGCGTGACCACGACGAGCACCTCGTGCGTGTCGAACGCGCCG
>JAFGBX010000027.1 GCA_016932935.1 Promethearchaeota archaeon
CAGTTACGGTGCTGGATCCTACGATTTCCTGCTCGTGGAGTTCACGACTGCCGGTTCGTTCGTACGCTATAACACGTGGGGGACGAGTGGTTACGACTATGGCATGGGAGTGACCAAGATCGACGCCGCGCTGTACATCGGGGGATACACGACCACGGGCTATGAAATCATGCTCGTAAAACTATGTCACACAACCCCCTCGAGCATCCAACTGCTTTCGCCCCCGGCCGGTGCCACGTTCTTCTGCGGCAACGTCACGTTCACGTGGAGCAGTATGGAGTTCCCACTCGGGTTGGTGAACTACACCTGGCAGTTCTCGGGCAGTCCAACCTTCTCGACGATACTCTCATCGGAAACGGGGATTCCGGGTAGCATAACGACGACGTCAACAACGGAGGACCTCAACTACACGAGCGGGGCATACTACTGGCGGGTCGCCCCGTCATACGGCAAGTATACGGGCAAGTACAGCGCCCCGGCCTTGCTCAACTTGATCCGGAACTACATGCCCCCGCAGTTGACGGGTGGGAGCGTCTCGCCGATCGCTGGGAACCAGATGACCGACTTCACGTTCCAGGTGACATACACGGACGGTGAGAACAATGCCCCCCTCTTCGTCCTCGTAATCATCAACGGCACAAGCCATCTGATGAGCAAGCTAGTTCCGGCCGACACGAATTACGTGGACGGATGCACCTACACGTACACGGCCAAGTTGATCCCTGGTTGGAACCCGTTCACCTTCTCGTGCTCCGACGGGAGATTCACGAACGCCACCACGACCAACCCCGGGCCGACGGTAATCCTGGAAAACATCTACGCGCCGATGCTTGGCGACCACCTTGTGTCCCCGACTGTCGGATACACGACGACGACGTTCACGTTCTCGGTTACATATTACGACGGCGACAACAACACCCCGTCGTTCGTGATGATCGTCGTCGACACGACGACGCACGCCATGGCGAAACAGACGCCCGGCGACACGAACTATTTCGACGGCTGCATATACACCTATTCGACGACGCTCCCTGTCGGGACGCATTCCTACCGGTTCATGGCGAGCGACGGGAACTTCTCCACGTCGCTCGGCCCGTTCGGGGGCCCGGTCGTATCAACGGGAGGGAGCGTCCCACCGGACTGGGGCAACTGCAGGCTCGATGGCGTGCGCATCGGCGCCGTCATCACGCACGGCGAGTACAACCCCAGGACGAGGTACACGGTGGTCGCGACCGCGCTCCAGCAGAGAGGTGCGATCTTCACGGACGTCTCGTCGACCATAACGGCCGCCGTCCTAGCCAACTACGACGTGTTGTGGATCGACGGCGCCGGCAGCGCGATGGCCTCGGCGGAACTGGACGCGATCGTGACGTGGATGAACAACGGGGGCAGGTTACTGGTCTCGGACGACTACACCGGCGGCTCCGCGGCTTCGGTGCTCGGCCGGTACAGCGTCTATTACACGAGCTCGAGCTACTCGGGGATCTACGCGTCATACATCTACAGCCACGCGATCACGACCGGGGTTTCCTCGTTGTACTTCAGCTCCCCCTCCGCGTACATCAACATCGCGTCCCAGCCAAGCGCATACCTGTGCGCGAGGTATTCGAGCTCCTACAACCTGGTCGTGTCCATGAACGTCTCTTCAACCGGCCGGATGGTCGTGATCACGGACGAGGCCTTCTTCACCTATTACTCCTATGGCAGCAACTATCGGCTCATCAACAACACGTTCGGCTGGCTCGGGCATCGAGGCACCGCCGGGGGAGGGAACGCGCCCGTGCTGACCTCGCCTAGCGTGGCGCCCGCATCTGGGAACCAGTACACTACCTTCCAGTTCCGCGTCACCTACACCGACGCGGAGAACAACGAGCCGGCGGCGGTCAACGCGGTCATCAACGGGACCGCCTATCCCATGGTGAAGTTGGTGCCGTCGGACACGACCTACACGGACGGGTGCGTCTACGTGTACTCGACATCCCTGTCGCCCGGGAATTACGAGTACTACTTCGTCGCCTCCGACGGCACGAGCCCGGCCCAGACGGGGCTCTTCAGCGGCCCCACCGTGTCGTACACGGCCAACCCCGCGCCGTCGCTGTCGTCCCCCTCGGTGAACCCCGGGAGCGGGCACGCGCTCACAGCCTTCACGTTCTCGGTCACCTACTCGGACAGCGGCAACGAGGCCCCGACCCACGTCCGCGTCGCCATAGACGGCGTCGTGTACGACATGGCAAAACGCATCCCGGGGGACAATTACTACATCGACGGCTGCATCTACGACCACACGACGCTGCTGCCGGTAGGCACGCACAACTTCTTGTTCTCGTGCTCCGACGGCCTCCACGTCGTGAACTCGAGCATGTTCCTCGGGCTGACGGTCGAGCCCATAGCAGAGAACGCGAGCCCCTTGCTGCACCTCGCCCAGGTGGTATGCGACACCCAATCAGACCCGGCCATCTGCACGTTCAGGGTCATCTACCAGGACCTGGATAACGACATGCCATCCTACGTTCACGTGTTCGTTGACGGGGTCCAACACGGGATGTACAAGGAGGTCTCGACGGACGTCGACTACACGGACGGCTGCGCCTACGTCCTGTCACTCTCGATGGCACCGGGCACGCACGCGTACCATTACGCCGCGTCCGATGCGCTCCACCTCGTGACGACCCCTGACACCACGTTGGCCGTTCCGGAGCCGCCGAATGGAGTCTCCGCGGTCTTGATCCCCTGGCTGGTCGCCATCGCGGGCATCGGGCTGGCGGTGGTCCTTGGGGCCTATGCATTCGTATCACGCTCCAAGGCCAAGAACGCGACGATCCTGGCAAGCCAAGCGCGCACGGCGCCTCCAAGCGCCCTTAGAAGCGCCCCGGCGCCCGCGCCACCGCCCTCCAACCCACCGGGAACGTACACACCCGGCGACGAGGTTCCGTACTTCGATGACGAGATCGAGGCGGTCATCAGTGGCAAGGTAGGCCAAGCCGGAAGCGGGGCCACGACGCCCCCGCGAGCAAAAGGGATCTCGGCGCGGCCCGGTTACCGGGCTTTGACGGCGATCGATGAGATCAACAAGATCTTGCACCCCCTGGTCGAACCATCCACCGCCCAACCCGACGAAGGCAAGGCACGGGCGGGCGTGGCACCCCCGGCACCGGCACCGCTCCCGCCGCGTGACCAACAAGCGAACCTGAGCGAGACCATAGGCATCGGCCTGTCGCCGAAGAGGATCGACGCGTCGAGGTGGGTTTCAGGACTTCCCACCCCCGAGGAGACGCCTGCCTCCGTTACAGTGAAGCCATTCGTGGAGCCAGTTCCTATCATCGTCGATACGGAGGTGACGAGGGAGATCATCAAGGATGCAACCCCCATCGTCGTCGACGGGCGCGAGATCGACGTCGTTGCAGATCTGCGGTCGACGGATCTGGGGTACTGCAAACGGGATTGGTACTCGGGGCCCGACGACGGGCTCATGGCCAACGTCATCCACCAACTGGTCATCCCGCACAGGAGCGTGCTGGGGGACGATGTCCCATTAAGGGAAATCCTCGCGGCCGTGCGCGCCATGGCCGCCCTCGTTCGCGGCTGGGACACCCCGTACATGCCGAAACCAGATCGAGGACTCACGTTGAGGCAGCTCATCGACTTCGGTGGGGTTGACACGGCGGCTGAACCGCCTCACCTCACCGAAAAGGGCCTCATCTTGCGGGAGATCGCCTTGGAATTGAGCCCGGAGCAGGTGAGGATGGTCGAGTCAACGGACTACTCAGATAACGTCGCAGATCCTTGACCATCACGAGATCCAGGGCTTCTCTCCCCTATCCCTTCTTTTCAGGCCCCCGGGAGGCCCGATCCGCCGTTCCCCACCGCTGCCTTGGCGAGCCGACAACGGCGAGAAGGAATATACTTATTATCTATCGATCATTATCGGTCTCGGGTGAAGCTAGAAAGCGCACTAAACCGAGGTAGGTTGATCAAGAAATAGAAAGTCCGCGAGCTGAAAGAAAGACTGTGAATCATCATGGGTCGAAGAAAAAGAAAGTCTGTGAGCTACAGGCCGATCCGGAAGGCCCCCACGCAGTTCGCGTGCCCCAACTGCGGCCAGAACACCATGAAGGTCGAGAAGCTCAAGCGAACGGAGGGAACCGGCTACGCGATCATCAAGTGCAGCAACTGCTTGCTCGAGGAGCGGTACGACGCCGGGCCCCTGACCGATCCCGTCGACGTGTACGCGATGCTCGTCGATGCCTTCTACGGGGAGGATGGATCCAAGCAGACCGAGCTGGCGCGTGCAGAGGCGGAGGCCAGGAGCTCAGCGATCGAGGCGGCCGCAAGCTCCGCCGCGGAGGAGCCTTCCCTTGCCTCTCCCGCGACCCCCGCCGCGGCCCCGAGGAAGGACAAGGCCAGTGAGAAGACGGCGCTCGCAGATCTCCAACCCGTGGAGGAAGGCGAGGAGATCACGGAGGACCTGATCAAGCAAGCATATGGAGACGACGAGGACGACGTCCTCGACGAGATCAAGAAGGACAAGGAGAAGGACAAGCTCCCGTTCCCCGACGTCGACCTCGACGACGATCTCTGATCACCTTCCCATTTCATGAATATCACGGGGGACGCGGCGGCTCCCCTGTTGAGAATTCGGCCGACTAAAGATACTTATGGAGCCGGCGCAAAGCTACACACATGGAAGGCCACGAGCAAGGAAGCCGACCAGCCCGGATCCTGCTGGAAACGGAAAAGGAGAGATATCCCGTCGACAGGAAGATCCTCGGGCACTTCATCGAGCACCTCGGCCGCTGCATCGAGAACGGCATCTGGATGTACGACGAGACCGCCAGGCCGCTGCTCGGGAAGGCCCCGCTCGAGCGCGTCCCCCGCGACCTGCTCGACGCGATCAAGCCGCTCCGCGTGCCCGTGCTGCGCTGGCCCGGCGGCTGCTTCTCGGACGGGTACCACTGGCGGGACGGGGTCGGCCCCCGCGAGGGCCGGCCGGCCCGCCGGAACCGGGCGTGGGGCGGGATCAAGAATTACAAGTACAAGCTCGGCCCCCGCGAGCGGAACCACTTCGGGACGGACGAGTTCCTCGCCCTCTGCGACGAGCTGGGCTGCGACGCCTACATCAACGTGAACTACGGCTCGGGGACGCCCGACGAGGCCGCCGCCTGGGTGGCCCACGCCCGCGCGAGGAGCGAGCGGGCGCGCATCTGGGGCATCGCCAACGAGATATGGGGCTATTATGAAACGGGGTTCGAGCCGTCACCGAGATCGTACGCGAAACGGTACCTGGAATTCGCCGGGGCGATGAAAGCCGTAGACCCAGGCATCAAGCTCGTCGCGGTCGGCTGGAGCGGCCATCCCAAGTGGAACAGGCCGCTGCTCGAGGGCATCAAGGGGCACGTCGACTACCTGTCGATCCACCTGTACTTCGGCAACAAGCCCAGCATCCCCTTCTTGCTGAGCCGGAAGCCGCTGCCCGCGACGGAAGAGTTCTACAACACGGAGGTCAACTCTGCTGCGGCGCTCGAAAAGCTCATCGAAAGCACGATCCAGGACATCGACGCCGCTTACGGCAAGGACGACCCGTCGCTGTGCAAGATCGCCTTCGACGAGTGGAACGTCTGGTCGAGCATGGCGCAGGTCTACCGGGCCGACGCGCCCCACTACCGCCTCGTCGAGGGGGTCTGGACCGCGCTCGTCTTGAACGCCTTCATCCGACATGCGGACGCGGTCGAGATCGCGAACTTCGCCCAGCTCGTGAACGCGATCGGCCTGATCCTCACCTACGACGACAAGGTCGTCCTCACGCCGCAGTACCACGCGATGAGGATGTACGGGGACGCGCTGCAAGAGCTCGCCTTGCCCGCGTCGGTCGACTGCACCGAGACCATCACGTCCAAGGCATTCTCGCGGGACTTCCCCGCGGCCACCTCGGCCGTCGTGGACGCCG
>JAFGBX010000175.1 GCA_016932935.1 Promethearchaeota archaeon
GGCCGTCGCTGGTTTGCGGGGGCCGTATATGGCCACCATCGCCGCTTTCGTCGCGCTCCAGCAGTATTCGGCTCTGGCCAGCGCCGCCATGCTGAAGGCCTTCTCGCCGCAGCGCGCCCAGGCAATCGACAAGGGGAGGGACGTCACGAGGCGGGCGATCGGGTTGGCGTCCTACGCGTTCGCCTTCCTCGCCCTGCAAGCCTTCGTCGGCGAGGCGGGGTTCGGCCTGATCACGCAGTCCTTGTTCATCACCTTCGGGGCGTTCGTCATGTCACTGCTGGACCGGGCGGGGTTGAACTACTTCGGGAAGCGGGTGGCTACGGTCATGACCGAGGCGTGCTGGATCCTGTTCTCGGTGGCGCTGACTAGCGGTGCCGTCTGGCTGTTCGGTTCGACGCCCGCGCTGATGCCCTTGATTGCGATCGGCGTCGACCTCGAGATTGCCGCGGCCGTGGCCTTCGTGAAGGACTTCCAGACCAATGATTACGGTGCCCGGTCGAGGCTTGCATACCGGGTGCTCATCGTCTGCCTCTACGTCATCATCAGCACGTGGCCTAGCTTCCTCTGGGCTCGCCATGCCTTGATCGACACGGGGCTCGTGCTCGGATCCATCGTGGTGTTCGAGCTGCTCCTCCGCGCCGACGCCAGGGGAACACGGGCGCTGCCGGACAAGGTAGCCTCCGCGATCCTGCGCGCGGCCGACGTAGGCATCTGCTGCTGGCTCGGGGTGCTGGCCTTCCAGGGCCTGCAGTCCGTCCCGGGGAGCATCCCCGTCGTCTCGATCGTCCTCTCCGCCTTGACCGGCATCGCGCTCCTCTACATCCCGCTTCAGCCGTTCAAGAGGGGCGGTTTGCTGAAGGGTGCTTACTGGTCGGCATTGAGCATCGATTGCGGGGTGTTGACGACCGTTGCATCCTATTACTACGCGCCCGTCCCGGATTACGTGCACTTCCTCTTCGGCGGGCTCGTGTTCTTCTTGCTCTTCCGCGTCGTGCTCGAACGCAAGGATCGAAGCGCCTCGGGAAAGGTCTTGTTGAACCTCCTCTATTACGGGGTTATATATGCGACGGTGACCGGGATCTTGTTCGGGTTCTTGCGCGTCACCCTAATCATCACGCTGTTGGCCATCATCATCTTCGGCGCCATCCTATCGGGGATGGTGTACTTCTACGAAAAACGAGGGACGATCTCCATGAAGTGGCGGCTCTTCACTAGCATCACGCTGATCGCCCTCATCATCGCGTTCATGGCACTCGTGGTGCTGTGGGCATCCGAGGTGCCGTTGCCACCAGGCATCATCACATAGTAGGGTGATTCCAGACGGGCGAAAAACAACCAGACGAGAAGCGGCAGTGCCGGGAATGCGGCATGGCCCTGCAGCCGGGCCAGGAGATGTGCACCTTCTGTGGGGAGTCGAATCCCTTGCCGGAAAGCTCGGAGGAGGGGAGGGAGGAGGCGCCGCCGGTCGACCAGAAGCCAACAGAGGCCGGCCCCGCGCTGGAAAAGCCGCTCCACGACATCCCCGCTCGCGGGAGCCCGGCACCGACGGCCCAGCAGCGCGACCCGGTTTGTCCTCGATGCGGGAAGGACAACTCGAAAATACCCGCGGCTCTCTTCTGTTTCGTTTGCGGGACGGCCTTGCAAGTGCGGCAAACGGCCGCCAGTCCCGCCCTGGCCCCGGGGGGTGCTGAACGAAGCACGTCCGCCACCGGGACGCATCTCGACCAGGTCTGCCCACGCTGCGGCAAGGACAACTCGCAGATACCCAACGCGAGGTTCTGCTACACGTGCGGCGGGACGCTGCCAGCGGCCGGCTCGCCGCGGCCGGTGCCCCGGCCCTGCCCGCACTGCGGAAAGGACCTGGCGAAGCAACCGACAACTGCCAGATTCTGCATCTACTGCGGGAAGACCCTGGAATCGAAGATGCCATCTGGCGCGCCGTTACCAGCCCCGGGTGGGGTCGACCGCGCCATCGCCCCGCCACAGCAACCGTCCCCGCAGGCGGTGCAAGAACCGGCGCAGCAGCCGGCGCCCTTGCATGCCGTGCAAGCGACGGGGCCCTCGCCCGTAAGACCGACCGCCGAGCCGCAAGGGCCGGGCGTCCCCCGCGGGCCCGCCCATCTCGGGCCCGCGAGAACGGCAACGGCGCCCGCCGCTCCCGCCAAGCCCCCGGTGGAGCCGGTCGACATGCTGAACATCACGTGCCGATACGAAGCATGCGTCCTGTCTGCGTATTTCTCGAAGGACGGCACCGAGTTCCTCGTCGGCACCGCTGCGAACGAGTGCATCGCGCGGCAAGTGACCAGCGCCAGGGTGAGGAGGACGATCCCCGGCGAGCGGACTGGCAAGGCCATCACGGTGCTCGCGGAACGGGGCGGCACGGGCTTCGTGACTTGCATGAGGGGTACCGTGATGCGCTTCACGCGGGTCGCCGTCCTCGATCTCAGGAGCGGGGGCATCGCGGCCCAGGTCAAAACGTCCCAGGCGGCGATCTTGTCGGTGGCCGTGAACGCGGCCGGGACGCAGCTGATCCTGGGCGGCTACGACAAGGACGCCGAGATACACGACCTCACATCGGGCAAGCTGGTATGCACGCTGGCGGGGCATGCCGGTGCCATCGACGCCGTCGCATTCGACCCCGCGGGCAAGCTCGCCGCGACGGGCGGGCGCGACGGGGACGTGAAGGTGTGGAAGGCCGAGACGGGCGAGATGTTACGTAACTTCTCCGGGCACGAGAAGCCGGTGCTGTCACTCGCCTTCTCGCGGGATTGCTCGCGACTCGCCAGCGGGTCGGAGGACGGCACGATCAAGATCTGGGATCCAGAGAAGGATTCGCCCGTGAACACGTTAAAGGGACACCGGGGCGGCGTGCTTGCCATTGCCTTCAACGACGACGGCAAGCACCTCGTCACGGGAGGGGAAGACACGGTCGCCCGCGTCTGGGACGTCGAGGCGGCCAAGTTGCTTCGCACGGTCGACCTGCACCTGGGCGCGATCACCGCGGTCGCCATCTCCCCCGACGGGAAGCGGGTCGTCACGGCCGGCGCGGACAAGCGGAGCTATCACTGGCTCCTGGAACCGGGGAAGAAATCGAGCTAGGGGGGGGGGCGCCGTGCCAGCCGACAAGGTGAAGATCGTCGTCTTCGGCGCCCGGCACACGGGCCAGGGGCCGCTCGGCAGGGCATGGGGGAAGACCGAGGCCGACCTGCCGGACTTGCAGCCCGTCGTCATATACGAGCGCGACGTCGACCACGGAGGAACGAAGAGAAGCGTGGCCGCCTGGATCCTCTCGGTGGATCCCCAGTTCGACTACATGCGGAAGCCCATGTACGAGAGGGCCGACGGGTTCGTCTACACGTTCGACGCGACGGACATCACGGGCAGGTCGCTGCAGTTCCTCGACCCGTTCGTCGAGGAGGTTCGCTCGCTGTACCCCCCGGCCCCGCCGGAAGTCCTCGTGGGGTCGCACCCAGACCCGACCATCACCGCCAAGCCGGAGAAGACCCGGGCCCTCGTGAAATCGTGGCTCGCCTCCCACGGGGACATCCCGTTCCTGGAGCTCGACCTCACCGACAAGAAGCTGTTCTTCGATGGCGCAGAGGCCATCTTCAAGGCGCTGCTCGGCATCATCCTGGACGGGCATGATGGTGCCTGATCCGGGAAGGTCGCCTTCGCCGCCGCGCACGCGGCTCACGAGTCGCCCAACGAGTGCACGTACTTGCCGAGGAACCCGGAGAGCGCACGTGCGGGCAGCACGTACGCCCTCGCGCGCTCGTCGATCTCCGCTTGTGACAGGCGGACGTTCATGGCACGAGCCGGGATGTCGATGTCGATCACGTCGCCGTCCTTGATCGCGAGGATAGGGCCGCGATCCCAGCCCTCGGGGGCCACGTGGCCGAAACATCCGCCACGCGTGCCACCGGAGAACCGGCCGTCCGTGATGAGGGCAACCGACTCGGCGAGGCCCATGCCGGCGATCGCGCTGGTGGGGGAGAGCATCTCCGGCATGCCGGGCGCGCCCTTGGGGCCC
>JAFGBX010000176.1 GCA_016932935.1 Promethearchaeota archaeon
AGAAACGCCTGTTCACGAGGAGTTGACCAGACACGGTGTTGATCTTGAGGTTGTGGCCGAAGGCCGTTGCGAGCTTGCCGAGGATGAGCCTCGCCTTCCCGATGCTCTTGTGCATGTACAGCGCTGGTGCCCAGAACACTGCGGCTTCGCGGCCGGGCAGGTTCGCTAGCAGCGACGTGAGCCCGCCGAACGACAGCCCGACCGTGGCGATGTGCGAATATCCTCGAGAACGCGCCCACGCGTGCACGTCCTCTAGGTCGGCGACCTGCTTCGACAGCGTGATTGGCTTGCGGGAGTTCTCGCCGCACCCGGTGAAGTCGAAGTACAGCGCGTCGATCCCCGCGGAAACCAGCGAACCAGCCGCTTCCGGGAACCGGCCCCACTCCTGGCGGTCGCCCCCGAAGCCGTGGCATAGAATGGCGAGTGGCCGCTGGCCGCCGCCCGTTCCACGCGTGTCGTGCCAGGTGGCGTGCAGCCTCTCGCCATCCCTCCCCTCGATCTCGAGCGTCCTCGCGTCCATACCTGGTCATTCCTAGGCTACAATCGTGTACCATTTAAAGTGTTTTTATCCCCGGAGGTGGATGTTCCAGAGGATCGACATGGCGAAAGAGCCCTTTGGATCCATCGATTGGACCTCGCTGCGCGATCTCGGTGCGGAGGAGGTCGAGGCGCATGCCAAGCGAATTCTTGGTCGCATGACGCTGCTCGAGAAGCTCAACCAGCTCACCGGCAACTGGACGCTGCTGCAAGGCGCGCCCATGCTCTTCCGGTACAACTCCAAGCCGATCCCCGCGGGTCGCGACAAGAGACTCGGCATCCCGGGCGTGCTATTCACCGATGGACCGCGAGGCATCGTCATGGGGGCCTCGACCTGCTTCCCCGTCTCGATGGCCCGCGGGGCGACGTGGGACACGGATCTTGAGGAGCGGGTGGGCAGCGCCATCGGCGCGGAGGCCCGGGCCCAGGGCGCCAACTTGTTCGCCGGCGTCTGCATCAACCTCCTGCGCCACCCGGCGTGGGGGAGGGCCCAGGAGACCTACGGGGAGGACCCGTTCTTGCTGGGCGCGATGGGCACCGCACTCGCCCGCGGCGTGCAGTCGATGGGCGTGATGGCGTGCGCCAAGCATTACGCGTGCAACAGCATGGAGAACATGCGCTTCAAGGTCAACGTCAAGATCGACGACCGCACCCTCCACGAGGTCTACCTCCCCCACTTCAAGCGGTGCGTAGACGAGGGCATCGCCGCGATCATGAGCGCGTACAACAAGGTCAACGGCGAGCATTGTGGACACAACAAGGTGCTCCTGCGCGATATCTTGAAGTCGCAGTGGGGATTCGCCGGCCTCGTGATGAGCGACTTCATCTGGGGCGTGCGGGACGGCGAGGCCGCCCTCAAGGGTGGCCTCGATATCGAGATGCCATTCCGCTTGCACATGAAGCCGAAGAAGATGGCGGCGCTCGTCCAGGCCGGCAAGATCGACCCCGCTCTCGTCGACGACGCCGCGCTGCGCGTCTTACGCCAGCAGCTCCGCTTCAACATGGCCACGGATCCGGGCGTGTTCTCATTGGAGAGGGTCGGGTGCGCCGAACACGTGGCCCTAGCAAAGGAGGTGGCCCAAAAAGCCATCGTCCTTCTCAAGAACGATGGTGGTATCCTACCTTTCAGCATCGACGGGATGAAGCAGCTGGCGGTTTTCGGGAGGCTGGCGAGGGAGGAAAACCTGGGCGACCACGGTTCGAGCCGCGTCCGTCCCCGCCGCGCCATCACCCCACTCGAGGGGTTGAAGGCAGTCGCTCGCGGCAGGATTGCGATCGTGCACGATGACGGCAAGGACGTGGGAAAAGCCTCGCGGATCGCCGGCCAGAGCGACGCTTGCGTGGTCGTATCGGGGCTCACCTGGAAGGAAGAAGGAGAGTACATCGCCTCGTCGGGCGGGGATCGCAGATCGCTCGGACTACATCCCGCCGACGTGGCGCTGATCCAGGCGGTCTCTGAGGCCAACAAGAGGGTCGCCCTCGTGCTGGAGGGTGGGAGTGCCCTCATCACGGAGGACGTACGGGGCGCCGTGCCCGCCATGCTCATGGCGTGGTACCCGGGCATGGAGGGGGGCTCGGCGATCGCGGACGTCATCTTCGGCGAGGTGAACCCGAGCGGGAAGCTCCCTGTGACCTTCCCGAGGTCGCCCGATCAGCTTCCGTTCTTCGACAGGAGCGCGAAGGAGATCGATTACGGCTATTACCACGGTTACAAGCTGCTCGACAAGAACCGGGCCGAGCCGGCGTTTCCCTTCGGCCATGGTTCGAGTTATGCGACGTTCGAGCTCTCGAACGCCCGACTCGATTCTGATCGCGTCAAACAAGGCGGGGAGATCAGGGTGCAGGTCGACGTGCGGAACGCTGGTACCATTGCAGGCGACGAGATCGTCCAGGCATACGTCGGCTACGACGCGCCCGCCCTCGACCGGCCCGTCAAGGAGTTGAAGGGCTTCGCGAGGATCCACGTCGGGCCGGGCGAGGCGAGGACGGCTTCCATCCCCATCCGCGCGAACGACCTCGCCTACTACGACCCCGGTTCCAAGTCATGGAAGCACGACTCTTGCCAGCATGCGGCGTTTGTCGCTTCCTCGTCGGACACGAGCGGGGCTTCACCTCTCAAGTTCACGGTAGTGCCATGATCCATTCACCCAACGATAAGAGTAATAGGTAATCAATCGGCTGCTTCGAAGTAGACGTACCGCTTCTTCAGCCCGTCGATGCGCAGCTCCGGGTGCTTGCGCTTCGCCTTCTCTACGAGTCGCATGACCTCGAACCGGTCGAGCTTCATGACAGTCGCCATGCTCTCGTAGACCGTGTCTAGCAGGTATGGCTCCTCGCGGCGGACGTACTCGTCCCGCAGGTAGTCTTTGATGAAGTCCAATCTCATGTTGTCGGCCTTGGACACGGTCTCGTGCACCCGGAAGTACAGGCCGAACTTCTTGCTCGAGAACAAGAGAACCGAGAAGAACAGCGCGACCACGACGAAAAAATTCACCAGCACATATTGCCCGCTCAGCAGCACGAGGCTGATGTCCTTGAACGCCTCGGGGAGGCCTCGCGTCTGCAGGTACCTGATGCCGAACTGCCCCGCGAGCGCCGCGTAGATAAACATGATGAACGCGTGCTTGTCGAGGGCGCCGAACTTGTAGTTCGTTCGCTTCCCAACGGATCGCATGGCCATCACGAGCAGCACGAGCGTGAAGATCAAGTCGCCCCATAAGAATGCCTGGCTGACCCAGTCTGTGCCCCCGCCGCCTCCCCCGCCGACGCTCAACTGCGGGAGGAGGAAGTAAATCGTGAAGTTGAAGAGGATATACGGATACATGGACAAGATGGTCATGATGACGACCAGGTTGTCGAAGCTCTTCTGCCGCCGCTTCTTGCTCGCGAAGGCAACGAGCGACGGTAGCACGCAGAAGAAGGCCATCGCCATGGTGAAGTAATTGATCAGATCACGCCACGCGGGCGTGACCATCGCCCCGGGGATGTACGGCACGACGATATCGAGGAAGAGCTTGTACCCGAAGTAGAGCACCCCGATGACGACGAGCACGAGGTAGGGCGCGAAGAGCGCGAACGCGTGCGAGCTCCTACCACCCCGCCTGGTGACGCGCCCCTCGACCCTGGTTCCAGAGCGGCGGGCCGCCGTGAACAGCGCGAGTGCCTGGAAGAACACCCAGGTCGTCGCCCCCGCGATGAGCATATAGATTGCCACCCCTCCCTCGCCGAAGTCCAAACCATAGCCGATGAGCACCAGAACTACGACCTTGAGCAACTGCATGTACAGAATGAACAAGCCAAAGAATAGCAGGATCTGAAGTGTGATGCGTTTGATTTTTCGCCCCGAAAACAGTATCCTCGCGGCTCGTTTCTTCGTAGCAACTAAGGAAACCGTGAAGAACGTGAGCACGTAACCACCCGAGATGTACAACGCCTCGATGCCGTCGAACTCGTCACCGGGAAACGTCACGATGAAGTCGTAGATGTCACGTAGGATGGCGATGTCCTGGATGGGCGTGCGCAACACGTCGAGGACGAGCTGGTAGACGTCCTCCCCCTCGAGCAGGCCGAAGGCCTTTGACACGTTCAAGACCAGGACGGATATGGCGAAGAACGCGAGGAACATGAAGGAGAAGAAGCCCAGCCGCAACGGGAACATCCGGGGCAGCTTCTCACCAGCGAGATCCTGCTCGCTGACCGTCTCCAGGGTGGTGGGTTCGTCGGCCACGGTCTAGCTCCCCTCACTTCGAGGCCTTGCCCTTCCCCGCGGGGATGCGCGGATCCCTGCCTTCCGCGGAGCCGTCTGGCTTGCCGTCGGACGCGCGCGCTTGTTGGGGTTCGGGGGCGTACGAAGACTGCAAGATCATGAAGTCGGACACTTCCGGGGGTACTTGCGGGGTGGGCCATATCATGCCGCCGAGGATCGCGTTTATCTTGTCCTCCGGTGGGAAGCCGTACTGTTTGGTGATCCACTCCTCGATGTTCCTGACCGAGATCGCCGCGACGTCCTTGAGCTCGGCGTCCACCGTGTCCTTGGCGATCGCCTTCCAGTTCGCATACGAGTTGAGTAAGTAGACGATGTTGAACGCGTCACTGGCATGAGCCCGCGCCAGGGCGACTTGCTCGCCGAGGAGCTTCTCGAGCTTGAGCGCCTTCCTGATGCCCGAGAGGATCTCGCGGGCCTTGAGGAAGTACTGGGTCGCCTTCATGTACTCGTAGGCCTCGACTTGCTGGATGCCGAGCGTGATCGTGAGGCGGCCGAGGCCCAACGCGAGCAGCTCGGTGTAGTAGTCGAGTTCCCACCGCTCCGACCGCGCCGCGTTCGCCGAGAAGGCGAGCTCCGTGCACATGTTCTTCAAGTTCTCGACCTTTTTGGCGCCGATCTTCTCGCCGGCTGCCAGGTCGTACCACCTGGCGGCGATCGACTCGTGGAGCATGGTGACGAGCTTCCTGAAGTCCTTGACGACCTTCGGGCCGGTCTCGTTCTCGAGCTTGAACTCCATACCGGCACTCTTGAAGATCTCGTCCAGGCTCACGAGCTTGTTCATGTCGATCATCTTGAGCATGAGCTCTTGCATCTTCTGGATGGTGGAAGCGTTGTCCTTCGTGCCTTGCATCTTGAGCCAGGTGACCTCCTCCACGGCCTTGTTGAGCCCCTTCATCTTCTCCTGGAAGTCTGCCTTGATCTGCTTGACGCGCTGGGGCAGCGTCTCGAGCTCCTTCTGTTTGTCCTTCAAGCCCTTGAGTGATTCCTCCAGGTGCCTCTTCACTTCTTCCAGTGTTGCTTTCTTCTCCTTATCCTTCTTCTTGCTCTTCTTGACCTCTTCGGAGCGCTGCTTCAGGTCGGCAATTGCTTTCTGGTACTCTTGAATGTCGTTCTTGATGTGATCCTTGCTGTACCCTTCGAAGTTCTCATAATACTTCGAAACGCCTTTGCTGATGTCCGATTTCGTCCAGATCTTGCACGCCTCGAGGAAATTCTCCTTTGATTTCTCGAATACCATTGACCTTGGTCACCTAGCCGGATCTGCGGTTCTTCATCCTCTTTTGGTCGTGAAGCATAAAATGATTCCCCGCCAGTTTTAGTGGGGAACGGCCGCTTTGCGCGCGGCGGCCCACTTCGAGACGAAGCAACTCGCGAAGTCACGGATCTCCGTGATGATGCCGAGGTAGGCCGCGTCCGGCATCATGTAGGGGTCGTCGATGTCGGGGCTGGAAGGGTGGAGCTCGTCGGCGCACAGCTCCTTGAGCGTGAACGTCTTCGACTTGAGGGCGGGGACTTCCGGGAACTGCGATGCGATGAAGTCGCGCATGTAGGCCTCCATGACGACGATCAAGTCGGATCGCTCGGCCATGGATGCCGTGAGCGTGCGGGACCTGTGCCCGGAGATGTCCTCGCCCGCCAGCTGTTTCACGAACCGGACGCTCTGCGGCTGGGCACCCGTGAACGCGTGGTTGAGGCCCGCCGACTCGATCCGCAAGGACTCCAACTCTCCGGGCGGGAACGCGTCCCGGGCATACTTGCGCGCCAGGCCCTCGGCGGCGGGGGACCGGCACGTGTTGCCAAGGCACACGAACACCACGCTCCGGACGCCCCTCAAGTCGATGCTAGCCATGATGGTGTGCTCGGTATGTTCCTTTTCAAACGATCTTGAAGCGCGGGGGAGTGCAGAGGGCGGGGTTCGAACCCGCGAACTCCTTCGAGAAGGGATTTCAAATCGGTTCATGATCGAAATCCAGATCTTAAGTCCCTCGCCTGTAGCCGTTTGTTGACCCTATGCGGTCAAGGAGTTGGCCTGGCTTGGCTACCTCTGCGCGGTTGCTCTGACTCCCTAAAAGCATCGGGACGTTTTAACTCGATGGTGTGGTCTGTCTGCATGGTGTCGCGGAATGAGAGAGGAACACGGCGGATCACGCCTCAGGCGACTGCCTTCAAGTAGTCGATCACGCGCCGGGCGTTCGAAGAAAACTCGCCATCGTCGATGTCGCCTTCCCCGTCGAGCCAAAAGCCGCTCGGATGCAGGTTGGTATGGGCATACTGCGCGCCCGAGAGCAGCGATGGCACCGAAGGCGGCGCGTCGCGCCACGCGATGTACTGGGCGATGTCCTTGCCGCATACATTCACCAGGTAGTCGTAACGAGACAGGGTACCGTTGATCCCGTAGCTGCCGACCCAAGAGTAACCGTAGTCGCGCGCGGGCACGTAATCGTAGTAGTAAATGATGGCGGCGTTGTCTTGTTCGTTCCGGTTGCCGACGATGAGGTGGTTCGTCTCGAGCTCGTAGAGGCGCGACCAGATGAAATCGCCAAGGGCACTCGTGACGTTCCACTCGTCAAGGATGGTCGTGTTCGCGTCCGTCAGCCACGCGACCGCCGAGGGGATGGCGTCGAGGTACGTCTCGTTCGCCGTCCGCAAGTAGAGCTCCATCAGCATGTCGACGGCGCGAGCGGTCTGGGAGCTGCACATGGCGGGTGGCTCGAACCGCCTCGCCCAGGCGGGCTGGTCGTCCTTGTACTGCTGCGCCCACGCGCCCGCTTGCATGGCGTTCGAACCGGCCCCGTTGCCTTGCACGCGGATGAGGAACTGGCCCGCCCGTTCCGCGGCCTGCAAGTACCGGGCGTCGCCCAGGATGTCGTGCGCCTTGAACATCAGGTTCACGATGTCTTGCATGCAGTCGTCGTTCAGCGTGACGAAGGACTGGTACTCGTCGGGGCCGTAGTTGGATCGCTGCGGCCAGCCACCGCCAATTTTCTCGAGCTGGAATAAATAATCCAGGCCACGCACCGCGGCGTTCATGTACGTGGTGTCGTTGGTGACGTCGTACATGTCCAGCAGGAAGGACAGCGCTGATTGCGTGGTGTCGTCGTCGAAGACGGACGCTCGCTTGGAGTTGAACGGGTGCGGCTGGTAGCCAGTCCCATCGGGGTAGAGGCGTCCCTCGTAGTAGAAGCCGCCGTTCACTTCGTCTTGCACTGCCATCAATGCCCGCGCCGCGGCTGCGGCGACGTCCAGGTACACGGAATTGGGTTCGACACGGTACATCTCGAGATAGGCGCTCGCGATGAGGGGGGTTCCACCCTGTATCGAGAACTCGCCTGGGAACAGCGGGCACCCCGCGCCGCGGTCGGCGTAGAACTCCGAGCCATCAAGGAGTGCCTCCATGGGAAAGCCGCCCTGGCTCTGGGTCGTGGTCATCTTCCACAAGGCGAGCTCGAGCGTGCCAAGGACGGTCTGGTTCACGGAGGGGTTGTCGAGCGCCGTGTTCGCGTGGGGGCCGGATTGGAGGGTGGCAAGGTCGTACGCAGGGGCCGAGAAGCCGTGAAACCCGGAGAAACACCTCGGCGGGACGAACAAGCTCGTCAAGGCGTAGGTGACGGCCGTCCCCGCTATCACGACGAGCACCGC
Source organism: Promethearchaeota archaeon (assembly GCA_016932935.1). GTDB lineage: Archaea > Asgardarchaeota > Lokiarchaeia > Sigyniarchaeales > Sigyniarchaeaceae > Sigyniarchaeum. Next base: position 7,943 of record JAFGBX010000176.1, read on the forward strand.
TACGCTCTGTAGCTTCCCGATGCCCTGGCGCGTGATGGCAGGGAAACTCCGCCCCCGCGCCGCAGGCTTCGATCTTGATGCCGCCATCCCCTCGGTGGTGCCAGACCGGCGCCCCAACATACCCAGGTGGCACGCGATCTGGATGCAGAGGGCGGCCAAGCTACTAATGGACAAGAAGACGACGGCGTTCATGAACTCGGCGCCGATGTCTTGCAGCAAGGATCCGAAGCCCGCGCTACCATTGTAGAAGAACGCGATGCCGACGGCGGCGAGTGACGAGTATAGGGCCGCTGGTACCAGCACTTGCACGATCCTCGTGTATCGGCTTCCCTGCGAAGTCCCTTCCTTGCGGGCGATGTCCCCGATCAACGCGATTCCGTGGACGTATAGGCCGCCGCCGAGGGCGGAGAGCAAGCAGCAGAGTCCCACGAAGGCATGCTGGTATAGCGTGAAGACGAACAAGGAGCCCCCGAAGAGGATCACGATCACGACAAGCAAGCCGACCAGGAGACTTGCCATGGCGATGTCGAGCACGGCCAGGGCAGCCAGGGCGGGCTTTAACCTGGAAGGTGGTCTCATAACCGGTAATTGACCGACCGTGGTTAAAAACCGTACGTCGATCCGTCGGAGGTCAAGGCGTGCGGTTATGTTGTAAAACCGAAAGTGCATCCGGCCTTTGTTGTACAACGCGATACAGAAATAAAGCGGGCTCGGTATTGTTCAAGCGTCGAAGGAAGCCAGTGGATCGAAGATGGACGAGGAGACAGCCCACGTATCGCCACGAAGGATACCAGTGGAGGTACCACCATGAGCGACCAGGAACCCGCGAGAAGGGCGAACTTGAAGATAGCCGGCATGACATGCGCCTCGTGCGTGGCGACGATCGAGAAGTCCGTGAAGAACCTCGATGGCGTGATCGACGTCAAGGTGAACCTGAGCACTGAGGACGCATCATTGGAATACGACCCCGCAAGGGTCGATCTGGGAAAGGTCGAGAAGGTCGTGACCGATCTGGGTTATTCTGTCGTGAACGAGAGGGTGGACGTCAAGATCGGCGGCATGCACTGCGCGGCTTGCGTCGCGACGCTCGAGAAGGCGATCGGCGGCGTGAGCGGGGTCTCTGGCGTCGTTGTGAACCTCGCCGCAGAGAACGCCGTCGTCCAGTACAACCGCCAGACCGCCACGATCGACGACATCAAGGGGGCCATCGAGGGGGCCGGCTACCAGTACCTTGGGAAGCGGGAAGAACTCACGCTCGACGCGGAGGCGGAGGCAGTCCGCATGAACCTGGCCGACAAGAAGCGGCGCGCGCTCATCGGCATTGGCGTGGGCATCGTGTTATTCGCAATGATGTTATTATGGATCCCGGGCACGATGGACATGGACGGGATGCAGCTCCGAATGTACGTGATGCTCGCCATCGCGACGCCGGCCTTCCTCTACACGAGCTTCCCGATATTCAAGGCCATGCTCTCGTCCCTCAAGAACAGGAGCCTCAACATGGACGTCATGTACGGCATGGGCATCGGCGTCGCGTACGGTGCCAGCGTGGCGGGAACTTTCCTGGGTGGCATCGTCCACGCGCTCATGCAGTTCATGTTCTTCGACGCGGCGGTCATGCTCTCGGGCTTCCTCATGCTCGGCAGGTATCTCGAGACGAGGGCGAAGAGCCGGACGTCCGACGCGATCAAGAAGCTCGTCGGCTTGCAGCCCAAGGTCGCGACCGTGATACGGGAAGGAAAGGAAGAGACGATCGCCGCGGAGGACATCGAGGTGGGAGACCTCATCTTGATAAAACCGGGCGAGCGGTTGCCCGCCGATGGTGTCGTGAAAAATGGCAGCAGTTACGTCGACGAGTCGATGATAACCGGCGAGCCCATCCCGGTGCTGAAGCAAGTCGATAGCAAGGTCGTCGGCGGCACCATCAACAAGAACTCGGTGCTCCAGTTCGCCGCGCAGCGGGTGGGAAAGGACACGGTGCTCTCCCAGATCATCAAGCTCGTTCAGGAGGCGCAGAGCACGAAGCCACCGATCCAGAAGCTCGCCGACAAGGCTGTCGCGTGGTTCATCCCCGTCGTGCTCGCGATAGCGATCGCCACGTTCGCAATCTGGTTGGCCGTCCTCGGCGAGTGGCTGGATCCGCTCACGCGCCTCATCACGATCCTCGTCGTCGCATGCCCGTGCGCGCTCGGGCTGGCCACGCCGACTGCAGTGACCGTGGGCATCGGTCGCGGCGCCGAGCTGGGCATCCTCATCAAGAACGGGGAGGTGCTCGAGAAGGTCAACAAGATGACCACGGTCATCTTCGATAAGACCGGCACCCTCACCAAGGGCCGGCCAGAGGTCACGGACGTCGTGGCCGTTGGGATGCTGGAGGACGATCTCCTCGCGATGGTTGCCGCCGTGGAGGCGAAGTCGCAGCACCCGCTCGCCGATGCGATCGTGCGGGAATACCGGTCGGGCAAAGGCAGGGTAAAGGATGCCGTTGACTTTGACACGGCCGAGGGGAAGGGGGTCAAGGCCCGCGTCGATGGCAAGCTGGTCATCGTGGGGAGCCGCTCATACTTGAAGGAGAGCGGAGTAGACGCCACACCAGTCGCCACACAAGCCACGAGCCTCGAGGAACAAGCAAAGACCGTCGTCCACGTGGCCATCGATGGACGCGTAGCAGGCGTGATAGGCATCGCTGACACAATCAGGGAACACGCGAAGGCTGCGGTCGAGGAACTGCACCGCATGGGCATCTCCACGATGATGATAACGGGCGACAACGAGCAGACGGCCCGCGCCATCGCGAGCCAGATCGGCATCACCGACGTCATCGCCGAGGTACTGCCGCAAGAGAAGGCCTCCGAGGTTCAAAAACTCCAAGAGAGCGGCAAGGTCGTCGCATTCACCGGCGACGGCATCAACGACGCCCCTGCACTCGCCAGGGCGGACGTTGGCATCGCTATGGGTGGCGGGACGGACGTGGCGATCGAGAGCGGCGAGCTCGTGGTGATGAGAGACGATCCGGCCGACGCTGTCTCGGCAATCCAGCTCAGCAAGAAAGTGCTGGGCCGCATCAAGCTGAACCTGTTCTGGGCCTTCGCCTACAACGTCGTGCTCATCCCGATAGCGATCTTCGGCGTCGTGGCACCCGAGTGGGCGGGGCTTGCAATGGCCATGAGCTCGGTGACGGTCGTCTCGCTTTCGCTGCTACTCAAGCGGTTCGTCCCCGCGATGAGCAAGCGGATCGGACCCACAGAGATGCCGGCCATCCCCCCTGCCGACGCGCCGATGACGCACGCGGAAGCCTTTGAGATGGCCAGCACCACGCCACAGCAAGGTGGCCCCGTTTTGAGATGCCAAGAGTGCGGGGAGGTGCAAGCTGTGCCCTGGCACTGCAACCAGCCCATGCACGTGGAGCTGGTGGGTGGAAAGGAGAAGCTCGTCTGCTGGATGGGGCCCGCGTGCGGCGAACAAGACATCCCCTCGCACCACAGGAAACCCATGCTGCTGGTCGAGGCGGGTGAAAAATGATCTAGTGATCACGAAGGAACGAGAACACCGAGAAGAGCGTGAACGAACCATGATGAAACCGACGAAAAGCATGGGCGGTATGAAGGTGCCGGCGGACTGGCCGAAGGCCGTGACGTTGAAGTGCCAGAAATGCGGTGCCACGCAGGAGGCTCCGATGCACTGCGGCTTGCCGATGGCCATCAAGAAGGTCGACGGCAAGGACATGCTGACGTGCTGGATGGGGCCGGGTTGTGGGAAGGCGGAGGTCCCGAAGCACCACGACATGCCCATGACCATGGCATGATGTGCGACCCAAAGCATCCCTTTCTTTTTTTATAATGGCCGGAGACGGAGATCAAGAGCAATCTAAAGGGAAAAATGAGGGGAATGGAACAATCGGCGGCCTCTAGACCATCGGCAGCTCGTCTTCCTTCTTCTTGGACGACTTGAGCCGCACCTGCAAGTCCCGCGCACGCTTGGAGTACCAGATCAGGAGCTCCCCGGCATCGGCGGGCTCGAAGTACTCGCCACCGCAGCTTGTGGCCGCGGCCGTCATCCTTGGGGCGTCAGTTTGCCCCATACCTATCACGTAAAAGACGACGTTCTGGTTCTTCGCGATCTCTTGAACGGCGACCTCGAAGTTGTTCTGGTCCGTCGGCGCACCGTCGGTCAGGAGGATGAGCATGATAGGCTTGGCCTGCTCCTCCCCGCCCTCTATGTCCTGGAACTTGTAGATCAGCTCCTGGGCGGTGAGCATCGCCTGCCCCATGCTCGTCGCTTGGCCGTACGCGTTACCGATCTGGTCGACGATCTGCTTGGCCGTGTTTTCCAGGACGTTCTTCTCGCCTGAGGAGCCTTCCATATAGGGCCTGCCCCCGAAGTCGAGCGCCTCGGCCGTGTCCGCGAACCGGACGATCGAGACCTTCTCGCCGAAGCCTCGTCCCACCTTCTCCGCGAGGAACAAGATGGCCGCGAACGCGGCGCCGATGCGCCGCGGGACGCTGGTGCCCTCCTTGAACTGCTTGAGGAAGTCCTGGATCTCCTTCGCGCCCATTGCCGCCTTGATGCCCTCGATGGCGGGGCCGATCTTTGCCACCAGCAGGTCGCGGGCCATCATGGAGCGGGAGATGTCGATGATCAAGATGGCGTTGAACGTCACGAGCCCCTCGGGCTTGAGCAGGATGTTGGTCGTGGGCTTGAACTCGGCGAGCACGTCGCCCGAGAGATCCGGCTTCGAGTCCAAGATCTTGATCAGGGCGCCAGCTTGCTTCCAGCGCAGCTTCAGATCCTTGAACACGATGTAGTTAGAGAGCCACGACTTCAGGTTTCCCACGAACCGCCGCGCCTTGGCGAGCACCTCCCAGACCTGGTCACCGGTGATTGGGTTGATACCAATGGTCGCCTCCTGGATCGGGATGATCTTCCGCCTGTTGATGCGGATCTCGACCTGGTCGGAGCCGATGCCCGACGCCTCGTAGATCTCCGAGTCGATCTTGATCATGTTCTCTGGCAATTCGGGATCGATCTTGACCTTGGCCGCGCCGAACGAGCCTGTCAGTGGGTCCTCGAAGCTCATGACCTCGTTCGTCGACCGGCCGCCCAGGTTGAGCGACAAGGACAGCCGCGGGCCGATCGCGCACATGCCGCCGAAGTCGTCCATGGTCTTGACGTTGACGGTCATAACCTCGCGCTTCTCGATGGGAGGCTCCGCGGACGAGGTGACCACGTCGTCCTTCTCGACGATGTTGGCCGCATCGTACGCGTCTTGTGTCATGCCGATGAAGCGATCCTCTATCGAGCCGACCTTGATGCGGCCAGCGCCGGTGCCGCGGGTCTTGTGATCCTCGATCTCGATCATCATGCCCTCGTAGAGCCCGAGCGCCTCGACGTTCCTGGCCGAGAGCATGAACTTGTCGCCGAGCGTGTTGTCGACGCGCGGCGTGAGCACCATGCCGTTCTTCTTCTGTGCCAGCGCCCCTATGTCGATCATGTCCGGGTACTTGGGGCGCGACGAGCCCTCCCACCAGACGCCCTTCCCGTTGGGATCGAGGGGCTGGTTGAACTCGTCCGACCCGTAGATGGCAAAACCCTTGTCGTCGACGACTTGGACGCCAAAGGAGTCCGTGAGGTTCGGCGGGAACGGGCCCTTTTCCGGCTGCTTCTCGACCTCGACCTCCATCCACTGCGTCTGCTCGAAGGCTTGCCCAGCGGAATCCATGGCATACCAGCCGGACGGATCCATGCCGTAGACCGGGTTGTTGCTCGCGTCGACGATCTCCATACCGTACGCGTCGACCTGGTTGGGCACGAGAACCTGCACCTTCTCCTTCGCGACGGCTGGAGCGGCGCCCGCCCTGGGAACCCGCTTCTCCACGACCTTCTCGAGGTACTGGGCCTGTTGGAAGGGCTGGCCGGTCGAATCGAGCGGGTAGCCCATATCGTCCGCCCCGAAGACGCAGTTTCCATCGCCGTCGACTATCATGACGCCCATGAGGTCCACTTGATTAGAAACGAGCACCCACTGCGTTTCTGTCTGGATCTCGAACTCGGGCTGGGCGGGTGCGGGGGCCGGGGAGCGCGGGACCGGGGCAGGGCCAGAAGGCACCGGGGAGGGAGCAGCCGGTGCCGTTGCCATGGACGGGGGCCTCGGGATCGCCGGCGCCGCTGGTGCCATGGACGGGGGCCTCGGGATCGCCGGCGCCGCTGGTGCCATGGACG
>JAFGBX010000177.1 GCA_016932935.1 Promethearchaeota archaeon
ACGTTGAAAAATACCGAACTGATAAACTCTAAATATCCATAACGGCTTTTACCTAGTGAAAAGCTTAACCAAATTGACAGAGTCCCGGGGTTCCCACCATGGCGTCCGTGTCCGATGAATCGCGCATCTTCAGCCTCATCGAAAGCATCTCGAACACGGGAATAAAAATAGAGGATCTGAGCTCCAGGACAGACGTCTTGTGCAACGTAACTCGCGTGTACACGAAGATAGCCGAGAAGACCCGGAACCAGGATATTTTGCGCCGTGCGTTGGAGCACTCGAACAAGGTCGGCAAGCTCGTTTTCGAGTTCAACGGCCTCAGGGAGCAGGCCCGCATCGCCGACGTCACGTACCGCAGCATGGGCATGAAGATCCAGGCGCTCAATCTGGTCTGGAAGATAGAAGAGGAGGCGCGCCGGATCAAGGATCTCTCCCTCCGTGTCGAGGTCATGCTGGAGATCACGGCCATCATGCAAGGGCTCAAGGAAGCAGAGAATTACGAAGAGTTAATCAAGCGCATCCTGAAGGCCATCGAGACCTCGACCAGCCCACTCGTCGTGAAAATCAACAGTTATATGCTCGCTTATAAGCATTTCGTGGGAATGAACGAGGCCAAGCGAGCTGGCGAGATCCTCGCCATCGTGCTCGACCATCTAAACAACGGGGTTGAACATTCGCTCAAGGGGGAAATCCTGCGCACGGTCGTCGGTATGTTCATATCGCTATCGGACTCGGCGCAACAAGATAAAACGCAGCACTTGACGAAGGCCATCGACCTCGTGAAGAAGTATGAACATCTAGACGACACGGATCTCATCTACGGCGATGTATTCAAGCAAGCATTCGCCAGCGAAAGTGCGGATTGGCTGAAACAGAACTCGAGCTGGATAATCGAGAAGATCTCCTCGATGGATAAACTGCGCGTAAAGATCGACAGCATCTTCGGTTTCCTCACGAAGGCCTTCCAAGAAAGGATCGAACTCGAGCCGGAACGCGTCAAGCAGTTGCTCGCGCTGTTTGACGAGACCGACAAGGCCAAGCTCGGGCCGTCCCGTTACGTCGCGTTCCGCCTCATGCGCTTGCAACTCGATGGCCTCTTCGTCGATGCCACCACGTTCTTCACCGGGATCGAATCACTGCTTAACGAGCTACTCCATTCGAGCCAATTCCGCAAGAACTTGCAAGAATGGGTCGCGCAGGTTCTTGGAGGCATCCTCAACTTCTTCAGGCTGGCCCGACCCGCCCGCATCGAGTACCTCGAGAAGGCCATAACGATAACCTTCAATTACGCCCTCCCCGACATTAAGAACGACGTGCTCAAAACGATCCTCCTCGCAATGGTCGAGCACGGCTTATCATCGAAGAGCATCGAACTCCTGGAACATTGCATCGATCTTTCCAAGCGGATCAACACGCTGGACGACAGGATATTCGTCTCGGCGGCCATCGGCCATGCCTTGTACGAGATGAACAACGTCCCCAAGGCGCAAGACGTGATATCGGCGTGCCTCGATGAACTCATCAACGTGACGAAGCCCACGTCGCGCATTGACGCCCGCATCCAGCTCGCACGCGTCATCATCACGCGCCAGTACGACGTCGATGGCACCCTCATCCTGCTGGAGGACGCCGTCCAGGACGCCAACCTCTACCTGGTCAAGGTCACGAACAAGACGGTCGCCCTGCACGACATCGCCACGGAGGCGATGAACGTGTATATGACGCTGTTCGAGACCGAGGAGGAAGCGAAGAGACAAAAGTACAACTCGATCATGGCGAAAGCGAAGGAGGAGATCGACTCTCACACGCAGAAGGGCATCGAGAACGCCATCAAACTCTATGAGGATGCCCTCTACATGATGAACGGCACGACGGATCGCTACGAGCATGCCTTCGTCACGGAGCAAATAACGCGCCTCCGCACCTACCTCCAGAGCTTCTCCGACGCCGCCCAGCCGAGCTTCCAACCGATGCAGATGGAGGCGGGCCAGAGGGAGAGGTACAAGGTCACGAAATCGGACATCGCTTACAAGCAATCGGTTCTCTGGCGGAAGAAGCGCGAGATGATCTACTCGGTCGAGATCACGAACAACGCTCGCGTCCAATTGACCGAGCTCTACTGCCGCGTCAAAAAACACGCGGGCGAGTACCTGGAGCTCATGCACGACAACGTTCAGAAGATGCAAGTGCTCAAGCCGAACGGCACCTTCACGTGCGAGTTCAACTTCGTCGCCAAGCGGGACATCGTGCCGACAAAGGCGATCGAGGCGGACATCAGCTTCTTCGACCCCGTGAGCGAGTCGACCGTCGTCATCGACCTGGATCCCCCGAGCACGAGCGCCTCCTTCAAGTTCTTCGAGCCGAAGGCAATCAACGTCGACAAGTTCGAGAAGGCGCGGCAGAGGGTTGAGAAGAAGAGCCACGAGCTCGTGCTGCCCTTCAACGTGTACCTCGCCTGGAAGAAGGTCGTAAGCGTGCTGAAGAAGCTGCCCTTCACGGTCGTCCAGCGCGATTACAACGAGATCGCCAACCAGTTCTTCGGCGTGCTCCGCTTGTATGCCGAGAGCAGGTGGCCGAAGATCAAGAAGTTCTCCACGCTCATCCAGATCATCATATCGGGCGATGCGAACGAACGCGAGTCGAACGTTAAGCTCGAATTCTTCATCCAGGACATGCCCATCTTCTACAACCTCTTGAACATGTTCCAGGAACTCGTCGAGGTCTTCGAGTGCCCGAACGTCGAGTGCAACGCACCCATCGACAAGGAGAAGCTCAACCCCGACGGCTACGGCATCTGCAAGTTCTGCAACCAGCTCTTCTACCTGGACGCGAACCTGGCCAAGCTGGATAAACCATTGCGCTTGAGAACCGTCCCCCTACAGAGCATATTGGACGACAGCCAGGCCTTGGATCTGGTCTCCAAGCGCATCAAGCAGCTGAAGAAGGATGGCATGGACGATTTCCTGGCCACATTCTCGGCCGAGCTCAAGGAAAAGTACAAGGATGCCTTAGAAAGGGTGTCGAAGGGGGAATTGAAGGCCCGGGACTTCCTCTCCGAGTCGTTGAAAGGCGGGGATGACAAGCTCGTCCAATCGATCTTGACGAGAGCCGATTGAATCCGGTTCCGCACGGCGGGATCGAACGGATCCCCCCTGCTCGTCTTTTTTATCACGCGCAATAACAATATATACGGTTGATGTGGGTTACCTCACGTGAACCAAGAGGTCATCGTCGTGCACCAGGCAAGAAGGATAGCCATCGCAGCAGCCCTTCTCCTTATAGCGTGCGTCGCCTTCAACTCGCTGGCAATGGCTTCCGCAACCATGATCTCACCGAGGATCCGGATCGCTGATTATAACATCGTGAACACGGGCTCGCACCCGATCACGCCGGCCATGATCTTCCCGAACGACACGGCTTGGAAGGATCCGGACGTCGAGTGCCTCATCATCACCAACCAGACCTTCGCCGCCGCCTTCCAGCCGCTCGCCGACCTCAAGACGGGGCGGGGGGTCTACACGGCCATCTTGACCGTCGAGTCGATCTACTCCGACGCGCGGTTCAACACCTCCGGGCCTTTGGATCCAACGCCGCATGCCGCCTACATCCGCAACGCGATCAAGCACTACCACTACAACAACGGCACGGAGTTCGTGGTTCTAGGCGGGGACGTCGGCGTCATCCCGACGCGGTACGTCTACAACCCGGACACGGACGAGTCCGCCTTCCCCTTGACCCCCATCAATTACAGGAGCCATTACAAGCCGACGGATCATTATTACGCGGGCCTGGAAGGCACCTGGGACAACGACGGGGACGGGAAATTCGGCGAGATGGGCATCGTGGGGCAGACGGCCGACGAGGTCGATTGGACGGCGGAGGTCTTCGTCGGCCGGATGCCCGCGAGCAGCGTGCCGCAAGTGCAGGCACTGGTGCAGAAGGTCATCGACTACGAGACGAGCCCGCCAGCAGGCTCCTGGGCAAACTCGGCCGTCTTCGCCGGCGCGGTGTCGCAGTATGGCACGGGTGGCGACCCACCGGTAGACGAGGCCGAGTTATCGGAATACATCATCGACAGTTACTTCGGTTCGATGACCCCCGATCGGCTGTATGACCACACCCCGGGCTATGTTCCCCCCTCGCCATACACCGATCTCTCGGAGACTAACCTGAGGAACGCGTGGAACGCCGGGGCCTCGATCGTGAACCTGGCGGGCCACGGCGCGCCGACGTTGTTCACGGGAGATGGCGTCCCGCCAGCAGGCCTCATCAACGCGGCGGGGGCAGGGGCGCTCACCAACGGAGGGGAGTTGCCGTTCGTGTACATCTTCTCGTGCTCGTCCGGCGCGTTCGATTACGACGAGATCACGGGCGTCTCGAATTCACTCTCCGAGGAACTGGTGCTCAACGCGAACGGCGGGGCCATCGCGGTCGTCAGCGCCGCTCGCACGACCTATTACTTCACGGTCGACCCCCTCTTCGAGGCGTTGAACGAGGGGCAGAACCGGTTCTTCTGGCGCGAGTTCATGGTCAAGAACGAGTACCAGCCCGGCCGGGCCTTGTACCTGTCCCAGGAGAGCTACATCGATCAGTTCATCAACAAGTACTGGAACGTCCAGCTGAACCACGACCCCGAGCTGGCGGCGGATCCGAGCTATCTGGGGCAGGAGGAGAAGTTCCGAAAGAACTTGCTCGCTTACAACCTCCTTGGGGATCCGGAGCTCTGGGTGTACACGAACACGCCAAGGGTCTTCGCCCCGGACATCTTTGGCCCGAACGCGAGCATCGGCGACACGCTCGTCCTGGAGATCACGGACGACATGGGCATGCCAGTACCGGGGGCGAGGATCCTGCTGAACGGCTCCGGTTACTACATCACTGCACGTGCGAACGCGCAGGGCATCGCCTCGGTGCGGATCCCGTACGACCCGGCCTTGGTCGGCAGTTACTTGAACTTCACGCTGGCCGGACACAACATGAACGCGACGAGGGGGTCGATCCCCATCATCGAAGACACGCAAGCCCCCATATCCTTGCAAGTCGAAGTTCCCTCGGATGCCGTCGATTACCGGGCATCCTTGATCATCAACGCGTCGGGGACAGACTTGGGCACGGGCTTGAGGTACGCGTTCATCGTCGTGGTCGGCGAAACGGGAGGCGCGACAGCGATCTACGCCATGACCAGAACGCGCGTGGAGGGGAACGGCACCTCGTTCACGTTCAAGTACCCGGGGGCGCTGTCACCAGGGCAAACGATCCTTTTCTATGCCATCGCCTTCGACGCATCCGGGAACTACGTGATCGCGACCCCGGCGCAAGACCAACTCTACACGGTCACGATCACCTCGCGCCTCGTCGAGACCATAATGCTGGGGGTGCTTGCCATCGGCATGCCGGCCGCCGTGGTCTTGATCCTCTTGTGGTTCGTCATCACCAGGAGGCGGCACATCCAGCGTGCCAGCGTGACCGCTTGAAATGTCCCGCCCTCGCCCTTCTTCCCCACGTGAGCATGGACAATTATTATATGGAGACGAGCCTTCGATCTACCCATGAGTTTTGGACCGCGCTTTCTTAAATCCTTGAGCCAGAACTGGTGGGTTCTCTATTGGATAGTCGCAATCATCCTCTTCTTCTTCGACATTCAGTGGGGCATATTAGCCCTTGTTGTATTCGTAGCGATCGTCGTGTTCCAAATCTTCCTTAAAAGGAGGAAGAAGGCATCGATCTCAAGAAATCTACTCGGTATCGAGAAGATCGACGAGAGGAGCCTTGCGCGGCTCGCGGGCGCCTATATCGAGGAGACCCACGCGTTCCTTCACGACGTTTCCAGGAACCCGGACTCTACCGGCATCGCGATCCTCGTCAAGGGAGAGTATATCTACTTCTCGAACGCAGTCGTCAAGAAATTCAAACAGCTCTACAAGGAAGGCAAGAACACGAAGGAATTGCTGGAGGAGATGCCCCAGTTCGAGACGCGAGAGGAGGTCAAGAAGATGCTCGAGAAGCTGAAGGAATTCGACGAGCTCCCTTCCCGGAAGAAGGAAGGGGAAGAGGAAAAGGGCCCGGAAGAAGCTTCTGCTGATGAATCGGAGGTGCAACCCGCCAAGAAAGGTCCGGCGAGATGGACGCATCCCGCACTTGGCATAGTAATTGCCATCATCGCGGTGGTCACCCTCCTAGCTGCGAGCGTCTCGTTGAACAATGGCACCCTAGAAACGGTGACGGATTACGCGGCTTACCACGCATGGCTGGAGGAGATCTCGAACGCGACTGGATACGGCATGCTCGTCCTGCTTGTCGCCCTCGTGTTCAGCCTCGCCTCCCGCCGGAAGGTCATGGCGATCGCGCTCTGCGGGAGCGCCTTGATCGCGCTGGCGATCGTGCTATATATCAACGATTTTCGGCCGTACAGCGACGTCGTCCCGTTCGGTTCCGCCGAGGAGGCGCTCCAAGCCTTCAAGGGACTCGTTGGCACGCTAGAGGCACTTGCGATCACCGCCGCCGCGCTGGGCGTGGTTGTCGAACTATACCGCCTCAAGACGCACTCCAGGTAGTGCTCCCGCGAACCGTCTCTCCTCTTTCGCTTTTCATGGAAAAACCACGCAGCCGGCACGATGCTTTTTTATTGCAGAACGTGTCTAGGGAATCTGCAGCACTCGGCAGTTGCCTCCGGTGGAACGAATGGACACCTACGTGTTTGGATACGGCACGCTGATCCCGAAGCACTACCGGGAGCATAAGATCGTCGCGGAGGTGAAGGGATTCAAGCGAGTTTACCATCCCGGCGAGGATTATGGGCTCTGGTATCCCTTCGTGATATCAAAGGCCGACGCCACGTGCCGAGGGTTGCTCATCCGCGATCCGGATGGCTCGTTCCTCGCGGCGACCGACACGTACGAGGGCTATCCCGATCTCTATGACCGGGTCGAGATCCCGGTCTCCATCATCGGGAACCACGGTTCACTGTTCCCGGATGGCCAGGTACCAACGAAAGCGTGGATCTACGTCCCTTCGACTAAGACATCGAGCCTCACGCTCGATCGTATCTTCAAACAGATGAAGAAGCACGACAAGGATGCTTACAAGGAAATGATGGAGAGGGATCTCTGGCTAGAGAAGATGCAAAAGGACTATCCTGAGATCATCGAGATCCTCCCCGCCCTCTTCGAGTGAACCGCGCGCCGCCTACTCGAAGAGGCGCTTGTTGTCCAGCAAGAACTTCGGGCCGATCCCCTTAATGCCGGCGAGCGGGCCATCGATGCCCTTGGGGTTCCCCGTCTTCGTGTAGAGGACGGCCGAGTCCTGGATCGCCTTGAAAACACTCATCGGGTTCTTTAACTCGTCGATCAGCTTCGTGGCGGTCTTCGGCCCGACCCCGATCAGGCCTTCGAGCAGGTATGCCTTCCGCTCCTCCAGCGTCATAAGCTTGGGCACCCCCCGGGCGAGGATCGGATCCTCGTCCTTGACCTGCACCCGGATGGCCAGTCGCTTGATGATGAGTGCCGTGTCGCGCCAGTCCCTCGCAGGGATCACGGGCAGGCTGAAGCGCCAAGCGAGGTACACGAGCGCGCCGAAAACGGAAGCCGGATTCATATCCGTGGTCTCGAAGATGCCGTTGAAGTTCTCGATGACGAGGATGGGATTGGAGGCGCTCTCGTACAAGCGATTCACTTGCTCGAACAGTCGATTGTCCATGATGGATGAGGTGAGGTCGCTGCCAGATTTCCGCTCAACGATCACGTCCGTGGAAACCGAATAGTCCCCGGCCTCCAACCGACATTGCTCGACCGAGACGCCCTCCTTCTCGAGCCAGGCCTTGATCTCGGCCGGCTCGCGGTGGTCCATGAGTATCTTCGGGATCCGGGTGCCTTGTGCCCCATGTATGTCTGCCATAGCCATCGCTAGCAGTTCAATACCCTTGGATATAAATGAAGAGCGAGTGCCGAATTGATGAACCGCCATGGGCGGGCCGACCCGTATCAGACGGAATCGATGACTTTGAAGGCCGCTTTCTTTGCCTTGCACACGGGACAGTCGTCCGGCGCGTCGCCGATCACCGTGTACCCGCAAACGCTGCATACCGCGAGCTTTTTCACGTCGATATCCTTATTGTCCATCACGTTTTGCAGCGCGTCGATGTACATGCGCTCGTGTATCTTCTCGGCCTCCAGGGCGTATTTCATGCTCCTGGACGCCTCCTTCTCGCCCGCGGCATCGGCGTCCTTCAAGAAGTCGGGGTACATGGTCGTGACCTCATAGTTTTCCCCCTTGATCGCCGCCTGCAAGTTCTCGACGGTCGATCCCACCCCGAACATTTTAAAGTGGTTTATCGCATGCACGGTTTCCGCCTCCGCGACTGCCTTGAACAGCAATGCCACGCCCTTGAACTTCTCCGCAGCCGCCTTCTTCGAGTACGCGAGGTACTTCCGGTTGGCTTGCGACTCGCCCGCGAACGCTGCCTTCAGGTTCTCTTGTGTTTCATCATCCATCGTTCTCACTCGTTCTTCTTCGTCATCCCGAGCGGGATCCCACGCAGTCGGCGCAGAATCTCGCTCTTGAACCAACGGTTGTCTCCTAGGACTCGACCCCGTTTAAAAAACAAACGTTTTCCTTGCATAACCCGAATGGCGGGCATGGGAAAACGTTAAAAAAAGAGAAACAGCTTCTAACCCCTAGGATATCCAAATAACGCGGAGATCGAGTGGACAACATGAGACTTGTCGTGGTAGGAAACGGCGTGGCGGGCATGAAGGTCGCTGAGGACGTCCGAAAGTATGACAGCTCGGCACAGATCATCCTCTTCGACGAAGAGAGATACGGTTACTACTCGCGAGTTTGGCTTCCAGCGCTCGTTTCGGGGGCCAAGACTCCTGAAAGCATCATCATGCGCGACGCGGACTGGTACAAGGCGAGATCTATCGATTTCCGCCCGGGTACCCGCGTTACACGCATCGACCCGAAGGGTCGAAGGGTCACGGCCGAGCCGGGCGGGACGCTCGACTACGACAAGCTATGCATCGCCACGGGTGCCTCGTGCAACTTGCCTCCGTTCAAGAATGCAGGCATCACTGGCGTTTTCACGCTCCGAACGATAGACGACGCCATCAGCTTCAAGGAATACATCAAGGGAAAAAAGAGGGCGGTGTGCATCGGCGGCGGGTTACTCGGCCTCGAGGCCGCGAGGAACGTGAAGAAGGCTGGATTGGACACGACCGTCGTGGAGGTGTTTCCCAGGCTACTGCCCAGGCAGCTCTGCTCCACGAGCGCGGGGATGCTGACCGAACAGGTTCACGGCCTGGGCATAGGCACCGTCCTGGGGGCGACCGTGGAGGAAATCCTGGGCACCGACCACGTCACCGGTGTAAAGCTCGCCGGGAACAGGATCCTGGACGCCGACGTCGTGCTGGTGTCCGCGGGCATCAAGCCTCGCACCGATCTGGCCGTGGAGGCCGGGCTAAAGGTGAACAAGGCCGTCGTCGTGGACGAGTTCATGCAAACGAGCGACGAGAACATCTTCGCCGCTGGCGACGTCGTGGAGTTTGGCGGCAAAGGGTGGGGCATCATCCCGGCGGCGCTAGAGCAGGCCGCGGTCGCGGCGAAGAGGATCGCCGGTGAGCCGTGCGAGCCTTACACGCCGACCGTGCCCTCGAACAAGCTCAGGATCATGGACTTCGATGTGATGTCCGCGGGCTCGGCCATCCTGGACGATGCCGACCAGAACTGCCGGGTCTTCATCTCGAAGGACGAGATGAGGGGGGTGTTCAAGAAGTTCGTCGTGCGCGACGGGAAGCTGGTCGGCTCGATCCTGCTCCAGGCCAAGAACGACGAGGGTTTCGTGAGCCGGAACATCAACAAGGAAGTGCCGGAAGAGGAGATAAAGAAGCGCGTGGATACTCAGGGTTGAACGGGGCCAGTTTTACCATGCCGCTTCTATCAATGACACACTTGGTACCTGGCGTTGGCGGGGAACATTCATGCCCTAGTCGTTTTTAAGCATGGTTGGGTCGATGACCCAGATAGCCATGAACAGACACACCAGACCTTGGATCATGCTCGGCACGGCCATCAGCATCGCCGCGCTGCTATTCACCCCGGCTTTCATTGGGCCATCTCCAGCGGGTTATCTACCGCCCGCTACTGGCCCCATAGATGATGGAATGCAACACGCGCAACTCGAGCCCACTGCTAGCCAAGCCTCGGGCTCGATCGACGTCAACATGAGCTTGCAAGCCACTGGCACCTATGAGACGTACGCCGTCACCTTGTCCCGCGGGAACATGTACAACTTCACCGCGAACAGCACGGGTTCCGCGACGTTCGATGTCACGCTCGTCAACGACGTTACCGTGACGGACTACTACAACCAAGCGAGCGTGGTCGTGTATTCGGACGACATGTTAGTATCCGCCGGCGTGCCTCTTTGGGGTGGCTATAACAACTGGAACGGGATCACCTTCTCGAGCCGCGTCACGCAAGGTGCGAGTGTATCAAGCGGCACGAGTAAGTCCTTCCTGATCTACATCGACGACGCCCACCAGGCGGCGACGATCGGCTGCAACTTACTCGTGATCCTCGGATCCACGTCCGATCCGAGCGATAACCTTGCCACGCTATCGTGGACCACGGTCTCGATCGCGGGACCATGCGTGACCATCAATTACACGGACACGACGACAAGCGCGGCTATGGTGTTCGAGCCGGACTCGGTGAACTTACTGAAGTTCGGCACGCTTGGGGGCGTCGGGTTGACCGAAAGCCTCTTGAACGAGACTGTGACGACGAACAGTTCCTTGACACTGATCCGGTGGCAGAAGGATCTTAGCGGGAACGTGAGGAGGATCACGACGTCAGGTATCGGGGTCACAAACGACGTGTACGTGCCATCGTTCCGGAACGTCAAGCTCGACGGCAGCGTGCTGCCGGGGTTCATCATCAACCCGAACCTGGGCGCCGATGCGAGCCTCTCGTGGAGCTTCGCCCCCGTTACCGACCCATCGGTCACGTACTCCTCGATGCCGCTGGCCGACACGGTCATCAACTTCACCATCGCCGGATTGAATCGCGCCTTCAGGGTCGTCGAACTCGCCGGTGCCACCTATTTCGACATCGAACTCACGGAGAACATCCTGTACACGCAGCTGAACTGGAACGTTGCAGCGCAATTCTACGCCCTGGGGAAGGACAACGGGTTGCTCTACAACCTCAACCTTAGGGGCGTGAACGAGACTGAGAGCGCGACGATCTTCGCAACGAGCCAGAACAGCGCGTATTTGAATTCCGCCACGACCTTCACGAGCAGCGCGTTTTCGACTTACCGGTACTGGTTCGCTGGCCACGGGAGCGCATCCCCTTCGATAACCACACCTACAGGAACGCAGAGACTCGGCATCCTCATCACTGCCACGCCTACCACGGCGTACTTGAACTATTCGTGCAAGGTCGACGTGGATCCCATGCCGATCCCCACCCTTAGTTCCGGGGAGAGCGTGGACATCGGCACGAGCCTAGGATATCCCCACGGTTCCTTCGAGATGTTCCACGTCCGACAGTTCGGTTTCGAGGACTTCGCGCAGTTCAAGTGGGGGATCCAGTCGTCGAACGTCACCCCCGTGAGCGCCGATGCCAACCTGTACTGCAACGACGCGGGCACTGGCGCCTACCCGCGCGAATTGAACAACGCGCTGATCTCCAACGCGTTCAGCACGACAAGCCTCGGGGGAACCATCACGTTGAGTTACGAGGTCCATGGGCGCATGCAGACGGGTGATGCCCTCAACATCTACGTGAAGAATGGGACGACAACGGCCCTCATCACGACCGAGTCGGGAATCATCACCTCGCCCACAACCAGGACCTTCAACATCACCGGTTACTCGAACGCGCAGGTCCAGATCGTCTTCAATTTCACCTCCAACGACATGGGATCGGGCGAGCTCGGCCCGGTCATCGACGACGTGCGCGTCGGCAATGCGACACAATCGGCGTTCCTCGACGACTTCCAGAACGACCTCTCGAAGTGGGTCCAGGTCGACAACACCGGGGGGAGCGCGCTCTACTGGCACATCGCCAGCGATAGCACCAGCTTCAATCGACCCGAAGTCGAAATCGTCTACCCCAACCAAGTGTACAGCATGGTCGGTTACTACGCGGAACCTGCCTACGCCGGATTCACGCGGGAGGTGTTCGGGTACAACCCCCTAATCCAGTCCAGCCAGGTGGGCTATCTGGTCATTATGGCGGATGGGAACATGGTACAGAATTTCTCCGCAAGCGTCTCCAGCACGGCTTATCACCCGGTCAACATCCAGGATGGCACCGCCGTGAGGAGCGACCTGGAATACACGCAGATCGGCATCACGTACTCCCTCCCCGACTTTTACCAATACTATTACCTCGATCTAGAACCGGGGTACACTTATGGCCTCGCCGTTGAGAAAGATGGCTTGGACACGCTGATCATCGATGGGCACCTCACCTCCAACGCCGGAACCAACGCCACGAGCACGTTCGACCGGTTTTACGGCTTCTTTGTCGTGAACCTGACGTACTACGCCACCCCCGAGTCGCCCGGCCGTGTCTACTTCAAGTTTGCTACCATCGCGCCCGACACCACGCTCACGATACGGCTCACGACGGTATCCACGACCCCGGATTTCCCGTGGCTCCTCACGATCATGATATCGTCGATCGCGCTGAATGCGTTGTTCGGGTTCGTCCTCGCGTACAACCGGCGCGTGTTGACCTTTCCGAGGCGGCGGTCAAAGATGAAGATATAAAAAAACGTGGGAATCATTCCCTTTTTTTTATCGTGCCTAACCGTACATCTCGTTCATCTTGGCCTTGTCATCTATCATCGCCGAGAGCAGCAGCGCGATGTTGGGAACGCCCGTTATCTTCTTCGCATCGTTCACGATCGTCACCGGGACGCCGGTGACCTCGTACTTGCGGGCGATGTCGGGGTTCTCATAGGACTCGACTATCTCCACCGAGACCTTGTCCCTCGATTGGATGGCGAGGGCGTTCTCAAGAATCACTGCTTGCGCGCAGTACGGGCAGGTCGGCGTGACGATGACCATCAGCTTCCCAGGCTTCTTGATCCGGGCGAGCTGGGCATCGACCACGTCCCCGAGCATTGTTTCCCCCGACGCCGCCATGATGATGGTCTGGACGAACGGCGCCGCCTCGAGGCCGATGGGCGCACCCGTGTAGCGGATGTTAAAGTCCATGAACAGGATCGTGGGAACCCGGGTCACGTTGTAGTTCTCGCACTTCTCCTTGTCCACGAGGATGGATAGTTCCTCCCAGTCGATCTTGCCATTCGCCAGCTTGGCGAGCTCCCGCACCATCGCGGCCGTGTCCTCGCATGCGGGGCATTGCCGGTAGCCTTCCGCCGTCTTGCTCGTGAACACCTTGAGGCGCACGGCGTTCTTCATCTTGGAAAGCATGTCCTTGAGCGTCGCGCTTGTTTCCATGATCTGGAGGCACCATTTACCAAAGGTTACGGAATGATACCATCGAGCTGGTTATAAAACCGACGCTGGCGGTCGAGAACCTCTAGGAGGGCCTGCTCGTTGTAACGCGCGTGGATCCTTGCATCATCCCGCTTTGCCGAGCAGCACGTCGATCGCGACGTTATGGTCGGGGGGACATCCTGGGACGTGTATTCCCCCGAATTTATCCGCCGCCGCCTTCGTGCAGTTGCCGTAGAAAACAAGCGTGCCACCACGTCCCTTGATCGCCTCGATGGCATCGTCGGACGTGGATCCCATAACGAAGTCAACGCGCCCGTGCTGGTAACGGAACCGAGCGAAGAGCTGGTTGATGTCCGGCACGAAGCTGATCTTCCTGAACATGCGCGATCGCGACATCTGGCAGCCCGTGCAGCAAGTTTCGGACATGTGGACGAAGAAGTTGTCCGTTGCCATTATCTCCGGGTTGGGCCGAACGAACGGAGGTACGATGGGCTGGAGTGGCTCGCTGCCGCGCGCGACGGCCACGGGAACTCTGTTCAGGTGCCGCACGGAGTCGACCGGGATGCCCATCAGCTGGCAGGCCGCGTTGTCTACCTCCACCATGTCTGGCCCACCGAGACACAGCTTCAAGCGGCGCACCTTCGTCTGGCCCGCGGGCGCGGTCGTGGGGCCGGAGCCCTCGAGCGCGCGCGTGGCGTCGACGATCGCCAGCTCGGGGCGGACGGCGCTCGCGAGTGCCTTGATGTTCTCGTGCAAGTCGCTGTACTTCTTGCCGAGGTGGAACGCCTTCTTGTCGGCAAGCGAGAGCAATCCCTTCTGGTTCTTGCAAGCCAGCGTCACTTGCGTGTGGACGTGCGTCTTCATCTTGGCGAAGTTGATGTACGCGTGCGTTCTACAAAGGGACGGGAGCTTGATCGAGCCGAACTTCCAGGGAAACCCCTCGCGCGGCGCCGTCTCGAGGTTCACGATGGTCAAGCCAATGCCATGGTTCTTCTCGAGGTCATCAGCCATCGCCTTGTAGCCGGATTCCTCGACGAGGCGGAGCCAATTCTTTTCCTCGTTGAAATAACCAGTACCATCACCAATGGCGAACTCGTCCGCCCCTCGTTCCTTCAACGCGAGCACGAGGCCCCCGACCAATGCAGGGTCGGTATCGACGGCCTCGAGGGGGGACGTCGCGTCCACCATGTTCGGCTTGATGAAGACCTTCCGGGACGAGGGCCTGTAGTCGATCTGCTCCAGGAGCTGCTGGATGGGTTCGAGCGTGTCCCTCGCCGACCGGGTCGCCGGCACCCGCACGATCGAGATCATGGTAGATCCACCAAGCAATTAACTTCCGCAACGTATTTATCGATAAACATTAAGTTTCATGATTGCAGAAAACCAGTGCAACCCCAATGACCGCGGAGAAGCCTTCCATCATACTTGCGGATTGGAACGAGGAGCGCGGGCCGCTGATCATCGATTCCATATTTCCAGAGCAGATAGGAGATGTCGACGATAGCCCCGAGGTACTCGTCACCCGGTGTTACATCAACGCACAATCTATCTTCGCGCGCGCCGATTTTTCCAAGATCAACTTCTCCGTGCCAATGGTCTCGATAAAAAAGCTCGCGGTGGTGTTTTTCGACGTCATCCCCGACGAGAAGGTGCGCGGCGGCAAGCGCCCGTTCATCCTGGTCGTCTTCGTGCCGATCGAGATGAGCTATAGCATAATCGAGCGGATCGCCAAGGTCGTCGACCCGTTCCTCGACGTGTACAAGAGAGAGACGATCCCCGAACTCTTCGTACTCCAGGACCAGATCGCGGCGGCCCTCAGCGAGGGCACCCGTTCCAATGTCGCGGAGGAGCCGGCCGCGCGGGTCGCAGCGCCGCCAACCAACGTCTCGTCCGGCCAGGCGCCCCGTGCCGCCCGCCCGGCGAAGCCCGCGGTCAGGGTGCGAACCTCGTTCGACGTCCAGCCCTCCGAGGAGAGGGTCGACCTGCCTGCGGTGCAGCAAGCCCCCAGCACGCCCGCCTACAGGCCAAAGCAAGCGCCGCCGCCGAACGAGGGCGACGCGACCAGCATCCCTGGCCTCCGCAAGTTCTCCACGCTCAAGTTCCCGGCGAGATCCGGGGGAGGGGCGAGGGACACCGATCCTGCCCTCACGCCCGAGCAGCAGGACCTCCTCGAGAAGGTCAAGGCGAAGGGCTGGGTCCTCAAGTCGTGGAACCCGGAGGACATCGAGCGGCTCAAGCAGATGGTCGCGGCCGGGAAGGAAGAGCGCGAGATCGCTGCCGAGCTGCACAGGGAGTTGAAGCAGGTTCAGAAGAAGATCGAGGAATTGAAGAGATAGGAGGGGCGGGATTGGATTGCTGGAAAAAATGATACACGACGTACCGTGATACACGATGAAGCAACATAGCAAGAGGGAAGATCTATGAGGAAAGGATTGGCGTTCGTGATCCTTACTGCCTTCTTCTCGTGCGGGATTGGATGTAACACGTGGCCAGGAACGGAGGATACTGATCGAGGCGTTCTTTCAGGGGAAATCGCGAGATCTGGCGTAATAAACGCGACGATCACCATCGATGGACCGGAGGGACTTGCTGCGTTCCCCAACAAGACGGGAGCTGGATCGCAAGGTGATCCATACCGGATAGAGAACCTCACGATAACAGCAGCCACGAACGGTTCTTGCATGATCATCAACAGCACTCGCGATCATGTCGTCATAAAAAACTCTAACTATGAGGTTGGACAAAGTTGGACACCTCGTCCGGGCGGGTCGTTAGAGGAAACCCGCGGCCCCCGTCTCGCTTGCGA
>JAFGBX010000178.1 GCA_016932935.1 Promethearchaeota archaeon
CTCACCGAGGACGTCTACCTTTCCTCGCTCATGAACGCCCACGCGATGAAGATCAAGTTCGTCCCCCACTCGGTCGTGTACGAGCTCGTCCCGTCCGAGTGGGACATTATGGTCAAGCAGCGGACGCGGTGGGTCGGCGGCTTCACGGGCGACATCCCGAAGCTGCTCCAGCTCAAGGTCGACGGCAAGCCCGCCGGGCCGAAGGAGATGCTCGGTCGCTTCCTGTCTATGCAGTTCCTCGGCAACATCTCGATATGGAGCGTCATCGCGCTGGCGTTCGTGGCCATCTACGCTGCGATCGGGGAGTGGTACCTCCTCGGCTGGGCGGCGCTGTGCTACCTGTTCCACGCGATATGGGTGATCGGCAGCATTCGCCGTTACTGCGAGGGGAACGCCAAGGGGTTGCTGTCCCTCCCGACCCTGCTGAGGATCCACACCTTCATGATGAGCTTGTCGACCCACTTGCCCAAGGTCATCAGCTGGGAGCAGACGCCCCAGCTCTTGTCCATGTCGAAGGAGGAGATCGACGACCTGGCAGACAACGAGATCATCAGCGGCAACGCGTCGGTGGCCACTGCCACGGCGTGATCCCTCCCCATTTTCCACGTACCTTTTTTTTGAATTCAAGGATCGAATGGGTTGCCACAATTGCCAAGGGGCTAGATGTCGGCGCAGCTGTCCGGCGGTGCATCCGTCCCGTTGGCAGCCCCGTCCTTCCCGTCCCCCTTGACCGGCACGGGCTCGAGGGTCGCGGGATCGATGCGCTTGATGGGCCTTGCCGGGTTCCCGGCGACGATCGTGTACGGGGGGACGTCCCTCGTCACGACCGACCCCGCCCCGACGATAGAATGTTCCCCTATCTCGACCCCGGGGAGAACCAGCGCCCTCGCCCCGACCCGCGAGTGCGCCTTCAACCTCACGGGGCCGAACCGGAAGGTGAACTTGTCGCTGGTCATGAGGTTGTGCGTTAGAATCATGGCATCCACGCCAGTGCCGCTATCCTCCTCGAACGTGATGAAGTGGGGGAGGATTGGATCTAGCTTGGTCCATTGGCTGATGTGGCAGCCATCGGCGATCTTCACGCCCAGGATCTTGAAGAACAAGGCGCGCGACCGCACCCAGCCCGTGATGTGCGTCACGGCCATGATGACCATGAGGTGCAGCACGGACTTGATGTAGTTGCTCAAGGGGCGCCGGTTCAGCTCGAAGAGGGCCTGCTCGACGAGGATCATGGGCGCGGCGGTCACGGCCGCCTTGATCCTCGGATTGTTGGTGTGGATGATGATGTCCGTGCAGCGGCCGCACTTGACGATCTCGTACGTCATGGAGTTGTAGTCCTTCCGGGCGTTCCAGCAGTCCTTGAGGTAGATGAACACGTCGGCCGTCGTCTCGAAGAATACGATGCCGAAGAGGATCCCCGAGGGGCAATAGACGCCGAGGAGCACCAGCACGACTCCGGCGGGGAGGACGGCGTCGACGAGGAATATCAGGGCCACGAGGGTGTAAAAGATGTTCCAGACGATCAGCGCGGACCAGGCCATGAGGGTGCCGAGGTAGAGCATCGTGCCTTGGTACCGCCACTCCCGCCGCTTGACCATGTTCAGGCCGATGCAGAACACGGGGACGAGCGCGTGGTAGACGATGGCGAACCACGTGTAGTAATCGGTGATCCAATCCCGGAACAGCCCCGTGGCGAACCAGGCCATCCAATCGAACACGGCCTGGCGCGGCGCTGCGAGGGCCGGCACGTCCGCCAGCTCGAGCAAGTAGGAGAGGCCGACGAATGCCCCGAACGCCAATAGCAAGGTAAAAACGGCTTTCAAGAGGCGCCGTGCGAGACCCATGTGACAACATCGTATCCCCGCGGATTAATACCCGCGCGATGTTGGCGTGCCAACCCGTGCCCCCCGTTGCATATTTTAGGCTAGGCTGCGTCTATTAATTAGAAACGGAAAATTTACCGCCGGCCGATTCGATGGTGCAGAAGCGACACTACGACCTCGTTTTAGTTCATCCGCCAAGGAACTTCCAGCACGTCGATCGAAACGCCAGGAAACGGAGCGGGTTCCTCATGATGCCCATGGGCCTCATCGGGCTCGCGGATCTGGTCGATAGGGAAGGCTTCTCACCCCGCATCATCAATTACACCCTCGAGCGTTCCTTGAATAAGAAGTATTCCTTGTCAAGCCACCTTTCAAGCATGGAATTCGACGTGCTTGGCGTTGATCTTCATTGGATCGTTCATTCAGCCGGAGCCATAGACCTCCTTCGGCTGGTGAAGAAAAAGTTCCCGTCCACCTTCACCTTGCTCGGGGGTTTTTCCGCGACGTATTATGCCAAGGAAATCATAACAGAATACGACTTCATCGACGGCATCATCCAAGGGGACGGGGAAGCCCCGCTCGTCCAACTGCTCAAGAATGTAAAAAAGGGACGCGATGGGCTCAGCAAGGTTCCTAACTTGATATTCCGGAACGAGGGTCGCATCGTCGACAACGAGATCACGTACGTGACCCAGGAACTCGATTCGCTCAACTTTGCGAAGCTCAACCATGTGGACCACTGGCGGGAATACGTGGCCATCTGCGACCGGATCATGCGGTTCCCTTTCGCCGTCGAGATGGCTCGTGGATGCCCCTACAACTGCATCTTCTGCGCGGGCTCCAGAACCTCGCTGAAGCACATTTGCAAGCGCGACCGGGTCTTGTTCCGATCGCCACGGCGCGTCGTTGACGACATGAAGGAGCTAGTCGACACGGCGGGCATCAACGGGGTCTTCTACGGCCACGGGGTGTACCCGGCCACGGAGGGCTACTTCATGGAGATATCCAAGCACGTCCGGGAAGAGGGACTGGAGATGCATGCCGACCTGGAGGTCTGGCGATTGCCTATTTCCAACAAGTTCATGCAGGACTTCTCCCGCACGTACGAGAAGGACCGCTCGATACTGTGGTTCAGCAACCGGTGTTTCTCGAGCAAATACCGGCAAAAGCTCGATTCCCTCGTCGGAGGGATCGACACCGCCTTTTCCTTCACGGACGCCGAGTTCATGCACTTCATCGACCAGGCGAAGCTCCACGACGTGATCGTCGAGCTGTTCTGGGACACGGGGTACCCCTTCGAGACCGTCCTGGATTCGCTCAGGAACCTGCTCAAGGCCTGGAAGGTCACGATGAACATCATCAAGCGAAAGGACAAGGTGGCCCTGTGGTCGGAACCGATCTTCGTCTCGCCCGGCTCGTTGGTCGACCGGTTCAGCGAAGACTTCGGCGTGAAGGTCAAGGTGAAGACGTTCAAAGACCATGTCGCCCTCAACCGTGTGACGCCCATGCGCCTCCCCCCTTTCGACACCCGGGCGGATTACACTACGAGTGTTATGCCCGAGATCGTCGCTAGGACCATGAACAGGTTGATGCTGCCGATCAACTTCGTCTCGTTCTTCCCCGCGTTCATCGCCCTGGCGTCGAATAAAAAGATGAAGACGTCCCGGCCCGGCTTGAAGCACCCTGAAACCCAGCAAGACCCCACGCTTCGCGACAAGGCTGGCAATTGATGCATTCGGGTCGCTTATCGTTCTATCAACACTTGCACGTCTTCCCAGCCGCGCTTGCGCCGCAAGTCAACGAGCTGCTGGACGCTCGCTTGGATCTCCGCTGCACGATGGGCAAGGCCGACTGCCCCGAGGATGGCCTCGTTCAACGCTTGCCTCAACGCGAGGTACTCGAGCCGAGCCGACTTCTCAGAGGGTGACGCGCGTTTGCTCGCCTCGAAGAACGTCGACCGGGTCTTCCGGGGCACCAGCACCCGCTCGGCTGCAATTATCGCGTCGAACCGGGCCTGGATGGCGAGCAGGCTGGCCGTGCTCAGCTGGCGGGGGTCGATGGCTCGGAGCTTGTTGGCCTCGTAGACCATGCAGGACGCCCGGTCGAGCGCCTGACCAGCATAAACGCGGCCTTGGCATTCATAGAATATTGCGGAGAGGTCGGCGTTCAGTATAGCCGCGAGCACCTTCAGCTTGTCCACGCGGGCATCCATGCCTTGCCAGTCCCTAGGCTCGACCACGTACACGCGGCTGTCTAATGCCATGTCGGGGTCTACGAGCGGGCAGATGAACTTCGACCAGTATTCCTTGGGAAACCCGATGCCTCCCTTGAGCAGGTTGCCGAGGTCGAACCAGACCGGGCGGCCGGCGCACGTCGCGTTGGCTTGCGGTGACCTCCCCCCTCCCGAGGTGACCCCCCCGCCGTTTTCCGCGCCCTCGATGTACCTCACCAGGGAGCCGTGGCCGTTCGCCGACAGCCATTCCTTCACGGTATCGGCCGGGTCACCGCCTTGGGATGTCCACTTCTTGCCAGATTGGTGTGCAACCACGCATTCCTCCACGAGTGAATGGACGTCGAGCACGAACCAGTCCGTGTCGCCTGGGGCCACTCGCAACCAATCGGTCTGCCCGATTGCCTTCAGTAGTGGGGTGAAGTATCGCCTCAGGCCTGGGTACCGGCCCTCGAGTTCCTCGAAGTCACCATCCCGGCGGTAGAAGAACCGGTTGGCCCCGCTCGTAATGCCGCGCTTGATCGTCGCGACCTCCCCGAGCGCCACGAGCCGTGGGGAATGTTCCAGCTCGAAGAAGACCGGTGGAGCATACAGGTAAGGTCGCCACTTTTCGACGTGCGCCAGCACGTGCTGTGGGACGAGCACGGAGTCCCACGCGCCGTGGGCATCGAAACATGGGCGGTTCCGCGGAGATTCTATCGCGTCCTCAAGTTCGTCGATGCTCGCTGGGCGCTTCACGCGCAAGAATAGCGCGAGGTGCTCCGATCGTTCTTTCTCACGACTGTCCTTCTCCAGGATCGTGATGACCGTGCCGACCAGCGCGTCGGAGAAGAGTTGCTTGTCGAACGCGATCACCGCGCGGATCTTGAAGTGGTCGAGCAGGAACTGCTGGAGGCCCCGGCCATACTGCGTGTCGAGGTACCGCTCGGACGTCAAGAACCCGATCCGCCCGCCGCCGGCGAGCCATTGCTCTGCACGGCTGAAGAAGTAGACGTACAGGTCAGACCGCTCGTCGACCGCAGCGCTGGAGAGGTGCGCCCGCACCTTTTCCTTGTTCCCGATGAGTTCCTGGCGCACGTACGGCGGGTTGCCGATCACTGCGTGGAACGAGACCGGGAAAGGCGGCTTGCCTGACCCCACATCGAAGAAATCAGCGTGGCTTATCTCGTAACGAACCTGGGCGGCTGCTTTGCATGCTTCCTCGAGCCGGACATGCGCCCGGATGGCTGCGTCGCCGTCTATCTCGATACCTTGTAGTATCCGACTTGACGGGTCATTGGGCTTGGTTCCTCGTGCTCCATCGAGCTGCCCGAGCCGCTTTGCTGCGGCGACGAGAAACTCGCCATCCCCGCATGAGGGATCGAGAACATTGCACGCGCCAGGGGTGATCGCGAGCCGGCAGATGAGGTCGCACGCGATCGCCGGGGTGTAATACCTCCCTCTCGCGTGCCTCTCGCTTCCGCGCGTGGGGGGTCTCGAACCCGCGCCCGCGAGCCGCGCCTTCCGAGTCTTTGCCACCTACCTCGACCACTTGTTGTGCCCTCCATGACAAGGGATGCATCGCCTTATTCTTGTCCCGGGTAGATGGGAGGACATGGGGCCTAGCTCACTTACCTACAAGGGGAAGGTCATCCGCAAGGACGGGCAAGCCTTCCTCCGCATGCGGTTCCTGCCCACGTCGCCCGAGATGGACGTGCCCCTCGACGAGCTGCTCGAGGACTTCGACGACACCGGCATCGAGATGACCGTCCACCAGCGGAACACGGGCGAGCCGATCTGGAAGAAACTCGTTGCCGGGTGGGACACGGAGATCGAGACCCGGGAGACCATGGACAAGGACTACCAGTTCTGCAGCGATGCAGGCCGCGAGAAGTTCCTCGACATGAAGGTCGGCCTGATGGTGCACTGGGGGCTGTACACGTGGCTCGGGGTGACCGAGTCGTGGTCGGCATATGCCAAGGAAGCCCCGTCTTGGTTCCTCGACGTTTACTACACGCTGTGGCAGATGTGGAACCCGGTGCAGTTCGATGCCGAGGAATGGGCGCAGCTCGTGAAGCGGGCTGGGCTGCAATTCATCCAGATCACGTCCAAGCACTGCGAGGGGTTCGCGCTCTGGGACACGAAGGCGAAGGTACGGGTGCCCAAGCGCATCGGATCGAAGGCCCAGTGGGCAGTCTATCCCCAGGAGGAGAAGGAGCCTTACATCACCTACAGCGTGATGGACACGCCGTTCAAGCGGGACATCATCAAGGAGCTGAGCCAGGCGTTCCGCAAGCACGGCCTCGGGTTCGGCCTCTACTACTCTCACTGGGACTGGGAGGATGAAAACTTCCGCTGGGACGAGGGCAACCGCTGCTTCGACCCGGCATACAATGAAAAGGACAACCCCGAGGAATGGAAGGCCATGATCGAGCGGGAACGCACGCACCTCACGGAGCTGTTCTCGAACTATGGCCCGATCGACCAGGTCTTCTTCGACACGACGTGGTTCGGGCTGGCGTGGCGTGAGTTCAAGAACATGATCAAGGACATGCGGAAGCTCCAGCCGGACTGCATGTTCTCCGACCGCGGCCTCGGCCCCTACGGCGACTTCACGTCGCCCGAGCGGTGGATTCCAACCGATGCGGGCAGCAGCGACCCACGCGTCCGTGGCCGGATCTGGCAGCTCTGCGATCCCATCGGCACGCACTGGTCGTACGTCCCCGACGAGGTGTACAAGAGCAAGGAAACGCTCCTGCACACCATCATCGACGTCGTCGCGAAAGGCGGCACGTTCGTTCTGGACCAGGGGCCCATGCCCAACGGCCGCTTCCCGCAAGAGGCCGTCGATCTGCTCGAGACCATCGGCCGGTGGCTCAAGGTCAACGGCGAGGCCATCTACGCCACGCGCCCGTACAATGCCTACAAGGAAGGGGACAAGGTGTACTACACGCGGTCGAAGGACAACAAGTTCGTCTACGCAATCCACATCGGCTGGCCGTTCCCGAGGGTATCGCTCAAGAACGTGGCGGCCAAGGAGGATAGCAAGGTCTTCATGCTCGGCATCGCGGAACCAGCCTCGTGGCGCAAGGAGGGCGACGCGCTCGTCATCGAGGTGCCCGAATGCTTCAACGACAAGATCCCCTGCGAGTACGCGTATGCCTTCAAAATAGAGGTGTCGTGAACGTGGGGAACCGCGGGTTCGCTTGGATTATGCTTGATTTCCCGACAACGGAGAAGAAGTCACACTTCATAAATGAATTGACGCACGCGGCAAAAACCCGTGATGCAAGGGTTGCAGAGCTTGAAGAGTTGAAAAAAAGCGACAAAAAGGCATATGTCGATGCTTTGATGGGAAGAACAAAGCTACACGCCGATAGAAGCGGAGCGGAGAACATTTTCGAACAGAAGCGGGAATCCCCCCTCATCCGCTTCGTCACGACCAGCTGGAAGCCGTTGAACATGTGTTACTCGTCCGAGGACGAGTTTGACCGGAATCCCTACGTGATCATCGGCAACGAGACCCATCCGATGGCCATCACCAGCGCACCGCTAGTGTTATTGAAAGTCTACCCCAAACAGCACAACGAGGCCATCAAGGCACATGTCATCGACCGCGTGGTGCTGGTACGGACCGAGGTGAACTGGTCATTCAACCGTGACTTGCTCCGCAACCTTCCAGGTGGCGTGAGCGTCGCTATCGTCGAGATCGTCGAGTTCACGGAACCGCATATCACGTTCTTCTGGAACGACAGCACCCTCGACGAGTGGATAGAGGGCGATCGTGATAAATATGCGATGTTCAGGGTCGGCCCCAAAGACAACCCCAAGAGGGTCGTGTACGTCGATTGGACACGAAACCGGACGGTATTGCCAGCTGCCTCGGCCCAGCCGGGGGAAATCGACCCCCTTCGGCATTACATAAAGCCTGACGACCAAGCATCCCCCGCAAAGTACGAGTTGGACGCCGACTTGCTATCCTTGCTCCAAGGCCCGCCCCGCGGAGCGATCCGGGACGAACCCAGGAAGGAGGTTTGGGACAAAACGGTGGGGGAGCCGCCCCCGCTGCCATCCGACCAGGAGATCGACCTTTATTACCGGACGAGCGGGCTGGCAGAAAAAGACACCACCCTCATGATCTCGCTCTCGAAACAGGTCGGCAGTCTCTTCCCGAGGACGACTGCCATGGGGGTCGGTACGCTTGGCTACATGGTCGAAGGGAACCAGGTAAGTGGCCTTGGCTTCTTTGGAAAGAGCGACGTACCCATGGAGAAGATCAACGAGTTCAAGGCGCTCGTTTCGATGAATTTGAGCAAAAATAACTTATCTGCCTTACCCGATGCCGTCATGAACCTCACGGCGCTCAAGAAGGTGGTGTTGAACGCCAACAAGCTGTCCTCACTCCCCGATTCATTCATGAAATTGACCACGCTCCAAGAACTCGTCCTAAGCAACAACCAATTCCGCGTATTCCCGGAAGTCCTCACGAAGATGCCCTCGATACGGAGACTGAATCTCGATTATAACCAAATGGCACACATTCCTGAACGGATCGACGCCCTCCAGGTGTTGAACGATCTGAGCCTCAACCATAACAACGTCGAATCAGTCCCCGATTCGATCGGGAGACTGAAATCCCTCGAACAGCTCCACCTCGAAGATAATCGACTCTCCGCCTTGCCCGAGTCGATTGGTGAGATGGCATCGCTGAAATACTTGCACATAAGCAGAAACCAGCTTTCGACCGTACCAGACTCGATCGGGAAGCTGAAATCGCTGAAAAACCTCATCATGTCGAACATGTCCTTCCAACACCTCCCGGAATCGATCACCGAGCTGAAGACGCTCAAATGGCTCGGCCTCGATTTCAACGCACCGGCCGTTGCATCCGAACCGATCAAGGACTGGATCGTCAATCTTAAGAAAAGCGGTTGTCAATTCGTGCCCCAATAAAAGTGCATTGCCCGGGCTCACCGCAAGAAAACCTGGATGGAGCGGTTCTCCACCGTGATGGATCCACCCTTCATTACATGTTTGATTATGCCCCCTCTAATCATGGTAAATGCATCGTTCATGCTTTTTTCACCTATTCCGCTTTTTCAAGGAGCTCTCGATCTCCTTGAAATAGTCGGCTTGGGGGGGGATGATCGACGAGTACTTGAGCTTCCCGTCGATCAAAATGCAAGGCAGGTGCTTGATGCCCATCCTCTTCGCCCGGGCGATGTTGGCCTTGTCGATTGACTTGTACTCCACGACGTCGACGGCGTCCCCGTACCTTTCCTTGGCGGTGAACGCGAGGCTCTTCATGTACCCGCACGCGGCGCACTGCGCGGAGTCGATCGTGAAGACCTCGATCATCGGGCGCGTGAGCTCGGCATAGTCGGGGACGACAACGTCGGCCGCGTCCGTACTCGTCGCCTGGTAATTGCGGAGCATCTCGCGCACGCTGTTGGGTTCGTGCACCGCTTGCACCACCCCGACCACGTTCTCCGGCGGGACGTCGTAAGGCATGTCGCACCCCGGCGCGACGACGAGGTTTCGCGTGCCGAGCGCGTCCAGCTGGTCGATCACGTACTTCATATTGTCTTGCTGCGTGCCATAGAGCAAGGTTGACGTGAGCGGGATGTTTCCGCCGATCACGATGCCGTTCTTGTCGGTGATCTTCTTCGCGGCCACCATATCGATGTTCTCGTCCACGAAGATCGACTCGGGCCTCGTCCTGCACATGGGCTCGATGTTCTTCGTCGCGTCCCCGCAGACGAAGAACGACGACCGGACGCCTTGCTCCTTGATGTGCCTGAACACGCGTGCGAACGGGTCGTGGAGCAGGTCTTCGAACGCCTTTGGCGACACTTGCGAGACCACCGGGTCGACCACGGCGATGATATCGGCACCGGCCGCCATGTAAAGGCTTGCCATCGCGGTCGCGACGTCACAAGCATAGGCAAGCAGCTCGCGCACGTATGATTTCTGCCGGATCATATCGACGAACAGCGTCGTGCCCCGCAAGTGCGACGCCAGGGTGAGCGGGCCCGTTATGAGGCCGAAGATCGCCGTGCTGGCTCCGACCTTCGCCTTGAGCTGCCTCGTCGCGTGGAGGAAGAGGGGCAGCCGCCCGTCCGACGCTACCGGGATCGTGGACGGGACGCACGGCTTCCCCGCGAGCGGGTGCGTCTCGACCGAGGGCGGCGCCTTGTCCGCCCATCGCATCTTGCAGCCGAGGATCTCCGCCTCGACCTGGAGGTCGAACGCGACTGGCTGGCCATCCGGCGAGTAGGCCTTGTTGACCTCGAGCAAGCACTCGACGAGCTTGTCCTTGTCCGTGAGTAACTCGGTCGCCGTGTATCCCTTGAGCTTCCCGGCATGGATCCCGGCGAACGGGATCCATGGCACGTGGTCGGGAACCTCGTGGTCGAACGTGGCCAGGATCCGCTGCTTGCCGTTCATGTGCATTTGGGTCATCCTCACGAGGTCATCTACTACCGCTCATTTAAGACAAGCGTGCTTGGAGTGGAATATCATGAGCGATGAAACGAGCACGAGGCCGATGCGCCTCCCGGCGGAACTGGGCCCGCTCGCGGCCGCGTGGACCGAATCGCTGCCCGGATCCTTCGAGATGTCGGCCGAGCGCCTCGCGGGGTACTTGACAAGGGATCCCAATTACGACCCGGAAGGGTGCATCGGGGCGTTCACGCCCGGTGGTGAGCTCGCCGGTTTCGTGATCGGGAAGCGCTGGCGCGTCCCGAACCACGACATGGCCAACGACGACGCGGTGCAGTGGGTTCGTGATGGCACGGGCGGGATCGGTATGCTCTGCGTGCGGCCGGGGTTCCAGCGGAAGGGCATCGGGAAGAAGCTGGTGGCAGCCATCGAGTCCTTCTTCGAGAAGAGCGGCGTCTTGGTCATCTCGATCGGGCGGGAGCCCGGCCGACATTTCCTCCCCGGCGTGCCGCAGCCGCTGGATGACTGCCTTGAGTTCTTCGACAAGTGCGGGTACAACCAGGGCTTCGAGTCGGCCATCGACATCGTGGGCGACGTCAGCGGTATAGACACCGTCCTCGAGAAGAACCGGAAGCTGCGGGACAAGATGCAGAAGAACGCGGCGGACGGCTTCGAGGTGGTCCATTACGACCACGACATGAAGGAGGCATTGCTCGGGTTCATGAGGGAAACGTTCCCGGGCAAGTGGTACTGGCGCGTCTCCTCCCACGTGAACGATCCGTGCGCCCCGCTCGACGAGCTGCAGGTCCTCGTGCAGCGGAAGGGCGAGGAGCGTCGCGTGCTCGGCTTCGCGCTGACCGCCACCCAGCAAGGGATGGACTTGGGCCCGGCGACGATCTTGCAGTCCCGAGGGTCGCCGGAGTTCGGCGGCCTCGGGCCGATAGGCATTGCCACCGGTATCCGCGGGGGCCGGGGCATCGGGGCCATGCTGCTCCATTGCGCCCTGGAGAACTTACATCGGAAGGGAGTGAACGAGGTGCTCATCGACTGGACGAGCAAGGGGCTGCTCGACCGGTATTATGGCCCCGCGGGGTTCAAGCACTACATGACCTACGTGTCGGTAAAAAAGGAGCTGGGATGATGGATCGAGGGCGGGAGTTCCCGCTCGGCGGATCCAACCGGAATGACCATGAACGAGGCGGCATCAAATCAAACCGGTCAGGTTCGCGGCCATGAGGTACGTGTTATAGAGCGGCCACCACGACATGACGAAATACACGACGCGCCCGTCGTCCTCGACGAGGTCGGGGTGCATGAAGCTCCCGTACAGCCCGGGGTACTCGGAGAAGGGCACGACGCCGATCGGCTCGCTCCATGGCCCCCAGAGTCGCTCGGCCGTCCGCATGATGATCGTGGCGGTGTAGTGCTCGATGTACATGACGACGTACCGCTGCAAGTACTCGTTCCACATGACCGACAGCTCGCCGACGGGGCGCTCGATCACGGCGCGGGCGCCGCACGTGGACTGGCTCCAGGTCGGGTTCCCGGCGCCGTCCGTGCCGGCGTAGTATTGGTATGCCGACTGGTCCAGCACGCTACTCCTGGGCACGCGGAGCAAGTGCGCGGCGTGGTACCGACCTGCCGGCGTCGCGAGGAAGTATTCCCAGCCAGTCGCTATCGACGCGGGCCGGAGATCCTGCACGTGGCCGAACATGTTGAAGTTGCTATCACCAGGCCAGGACACGTTCGTCGCCCTCGTGAAATGCATGCCATCGTCGCTGTAGGCGATGCTCCCGTAGTTCGTGTAGTAGACGCCCGCCGTCCCCCAGTGGTTGATGTCCATATAGAAGATGTAGAACCTGCTGCCGTCCACCATGGCGGCCGTGGGGATCATGGTGAGGTCGACCTTGTCAATCTTCTCCGGGGGGCCGAAGAGCTCGGTGGCGTTCGGCGACGTCCCGTTCGTGACCCAGCCGTCGATCACGATGCCGTCCGAGAACGTCGTGTCGCTGCTGTAGGCCATCACGTTCGAGCGCCAATCACAATAGTCGCATGGTTGGTGAGGGAGATAGTCGCCGCCGAACGTGTCGCCGAAGATGAAGTTGTACTGCCCCTGGTACTTCACGACGATCCCCAGGTCGGTTCCCATGACATCGGCGAGCCTCGAATCGTTGAGCGCGTATTGGCCCGTCAGCGGCGCGACCATCCAGTGCGGGACGAAGACATCAGGAAGGCGTGGCGTGTTCTCATAGAGCCATGCGGGCATGAACGCGTTCGGGAGAACGAGCGCGATGAAGACCAAGATGGTGGATGCTTCTTTCTTCCGGAACTTCATTTTCGACAGCACTACGGTGACCGCAAGGCACCTGATAGCTACTGCGGCCCCCGCCTCTAAATAGGAAGCGCATGCTCATCCCCGCGGCCGAGAGGCAAGGTGAAGGAGAACGTACTCCCCTTCATGCGGCCCCCGGATTCCGCCCAGATCCTCCCGCCGTGCTTGCCGATGACCTCCTTGGAAATGAAGAGGCCGAGACCGGAGCCGGTGACGTTTATTTCGGCGTTGACATCAGTTCGATCAATCTTCCCGAACTTGGTGAATAGCTTGCTGATCTCGTTGCTGGTAAGACCCACGCCGTCGTCCTTGACCGAGACCGTGGCGACGTCCCGGTCGAAGCTCATGGTGACTTCTATGGCGCCGCCGGGGGGCGTGTTCTTGAACGCGTTCGTGAGGAGATTGGCGACGACTTGCTCGATCCGGGTTCTATCGATGTCCACTTGCAGCGCCGGGAGCTCGCCGACCGTGACGCGAAGGCGCCGCTGGTATGCAAGGAACGAGACGCTCCTCACCGCGTTCTTGATGACGCTAGAGAGGTCTTCGCGTGCCACCTTGAGCGAGAAGTGGCCGGCCTCGATCCGCGAGAAGTCAAGCAGGAGTTCGATCAGCTCCTTCAGCCTGAACGAGCCGCGGCGGACGAGCTTGAGCAGGCTGTTGATGGTATCACGATCCAGGGCCGAGAAGTTGTCGTCGAGCAGCTGGATGGCGCCGTCGACGCTCGTGAGTGGGGTCTTGAGCTCGTGGGTCGCGTCCGTGACGAACTGCATGCGGAGCTCATCGAGTGCCTTTAAAGCCCGGTTCTCCTCCTCCAGGACGAGCTCGAGCCTCTTGCGTGCCTCGATGTCCACGCCGATGACTTGCATCATGGACCGGCCGTCGATCTGGATCGTCGTGCCCAGCAAGGAGACCCACCTCGGCGACCCGTTCTTCCTCATGACCTGCACGTCGACCGGGCGATCCAGCTGGCCGGAGCGGGAGGAGAGCAACTCCTGGTACTTCAGCGCGAGCTGCGCCATAACCTCCTTGGTGAAGAACGGCAAGTTGAGGAACACCTTGCCGATGATCTCGGCGCGGGGATATCCGGTCATGTATTCCGTCCATACGTTGCACGCCCTCACGATACCCTTTTCGTCAAACAATACGATGGCGTTCGGGGACGTTTCGAACAGGTGGCGGAACAGCTTCCCCTCGTCGACGATGCCGAGCAGCTTTCCTGGCGCCGCGCCCCCGTTTTCGGAATCCATACTGTGTGCCCTTGACGTGCCCCTTGGGATCGGGATTGAATAGCAACATGGTCATCCCCTTATAAGCGCTCCTTCGTGTGCACAAAGCCCGGCTCGGTGGCTATGCGAGGAGCCTGGCGACCAGCCAGTCGAGGAACGCGCCGAAGTCCCTCCACGACGTCGCGCACCGGCACGCCTTCCCGCCGGTGACCTCGCGCGTCCGCCCCGAGTCGTCGACGGCGATCTCCACGCGCTCCACGTTGGCGAGACCGCCGGCGATGGCGAGGTACACGGCGACCGTGTCGAACAGCACCGATGACTTCACGGGGCGGGTCGTCTGGCCACGCGCGAAGTTCCACGTCTCGTAGTTCTCGATGACGGCCTCGACGATCGGGTCGGTGGAGCGGGTCAGCGCCGCGTACCGCTCCCCGTCGAGCACGACCGTGCCGCAAGTGTCGAGCGGGGCCAAGGTGACCTCCCAGGGTGCCGTGAGCACGGCCTCGCAAGCGGCGACGTCTTGCACGACGTTATATTCCGGGACGGGAACCGGCTGACCCCCGTACCCGGCGCGGATGCTGCCGAGCATGGCCACGACGCGGGCCTTCGACGCGATGCGCGGCTCCTGTTTCAAGGCCAACGCGACGTTCGTGAGCGGGCCGATCGTGACGAGCGTGATCTGCCCGTCGGACGACATGATGGCATCCACGAGCGCCGCGACGCCGTCCTCGCGTAGCGTGCCTGGATATGACGTGAGGTCATAATCCAGCACCCAGGGATTCTGGGGACCTGCTTTATCGGATGTTCGGGGGCCGATACCGATGGAAACGTCAGTCCGGCCCGCGATCTCGAGCATCCGTGCCACGATCTTGGCACGGTACGGGGTGTCCTGCGTGGCCGTCGTGACCAGCTTGAAATCGAGTTCATGGGTCGATTTCAGCAACAATCCAAGTGCCCACGAGTCGTCTATGTCGGTCCCGATATCAGTGTCCAAAATTACAGTCCGGCGGGGGATACCTTCCATATTGAGATTATATAGGGCGTGTTTAAAAAAGCTGAACGCGCGGTGATCGTCATGAACGAAAGCAAGCCAACCACGCCCGGCAAGCGTTCCAAGGCCACGCATCCCGCGATGCGTGCCGTGATGCTGGCCCTGGTCGTCTCGCCCCTCGCGATCTTTTATAGCATCTACCTCACGGACTACAAGACGAAGCCCGTCCCCCAAGCGGCGTGGGTATCGTGGTACGACGACCCCCAGCACGCCGTCTACGTCGGCTGGGAGACCCCCACCGAGGTCTTGTGCACCGTGCGGTACGGCATCGATCCGGCCACGTTGAACCTAACGGAAAACGAGCCCGTCTCGGCGACGTTCCATTCGATGAACTTGACCAATCTTACGGCCGACACGATCTATTACTACCAGGTGGAGACGCCGGGTGGGGTCTACGCGAGTGGACAGTTCCGGACCGCGCCCAGCACGCAGTCCCCGTTCACGTGCGTGTTCATCGCGGACACGCAGCCGAGGTTCGGCCCTGGCTGGGCGGAACACCTCGCCAACGTCGTCGCCACGAAGAACTACTCGTTCCTCGCCATGATCGGCGACATGGTCGAGGACGGCACCAAGGACGAGTGGAACTACTTCCACACGGTCGGCAGCAGGTACTACGACACGGTACCCCTCGTGCCCGTGCAGGGCAACCACGACCGGGCGCGCGACCTCGACGACGACGACGCGACCCCGGACGTGTACTACTTCGCGTCGTACTTCCCCCAGACCGCCGACAAGCAGATAGACCCCCACGGCAACAACAGCTACGACAAGCAGAAGCAGTTCTACTTCAGCTTCGACTGGGGCAGCGTGCACTTCCAGGTCCTCCACTTCCCGGAGGTCGACCTGGACGACGCGGGCGACGGCGGCTTGAGCCGCAGGGACTACTACCAGGCGTTCACGCCCGACCACCTCGCGTGGCTGGAGCAGGACCTCAACCGGTCGAGGACGATGCCGTTCCGCGTGAGCATGTTCCACTGCCCGATCACGAGCGCCGGGTTCTACGGCGAGAACTACGTGATGAAGGAGCAGCTGCTGCCGATCCTGCACCGGTACAACGTGACGGCGACGTTCAGCGGGCACGCGCACCACTTCGAGCGCGGCACGCTCGTGAACCAGACGCACTACCCCGACAGCCCGCTCACCTACTTCGTCGTGGGCACGGGCGGGGGGCTCGCGGACGTGGGCCTTCGCCCCGTGCCCGAGACGGCCATCTGCACCGCCAGCCCGAGCTACACGGAGGCGGCGGCGACCGCCACGACCCTGACGTTCACGACCTACGGGATCGATGGCACCGTGATCGACACGTTCACGGTACGCGCTTGAGGTGCACCGGCACATGGCATACACGCTCACGTTGAACCCGCTCATCGTCGTCCAGTTCGCTGCGGTCGCGCAGACCGTCATCATGGCCATCCTCGTCTCCGTGCCCCGGCAGTCGAAGCCCCCGTCCAAGCGAGCCGCCGGCGCGCTCGATTTCTTCAGGGTGTTCGGGTACTGCGGGCTCGCCGTGCTGTCCGTCCTGTTCCTCGACACGGGCGTCGCGTGGCTCGCGGGCGCGTGGGGTTACGCCGACTGGCGCTACCAGCTCCCCTCGGCGGTGCTCCTGGTCGTAATAGGCGTCGAATACGCCGTGGCCGGCCTGCTGAAGCGCTGCAGCTGGGTCTCGCTCGCGTACATCGTCGTCGTCGCGGCGATCCTGCTGCTGTTTATCCACGTCTTCGTGTCCGCGGAGGTGCTCATGGGGAACCTGCTGGAGAACGGCTTGCCCATCGTGCTCGGGGCGCTGGTCGGCGCGGGCGTGCTGGTCGCCGGGCTGGAGACCGCCCTGGCGACGCGACAGGAGGGGCGCAAGGGCCGGCTCACGTGGGACATCTCGCACGTGATGAACCGGGTCTTCAACCGGTGGACGAACCTCGTGATCTGGGCACTAGTCGTGGTGCAAGGGATCCTGCTCTTCTCGGGGTACTCCTTGCTCACGTTCTGGATGCCGTGATCGGCGGCACGCAAATCAAGGAATTCATTTTTTCCCCTTTGTTCAAGATGGGTTACCTCTGCCCGATTTTATTGCCACCCATGAGAATAACCATGACGGAACCTTAAATGTCCATAATCCCATCTTTTCTGGAGAACTAGGAACTCGGACGATCACTGAGAGGCCTTCTTTCAGCGAAGAAACGGACGGGGCATCTCCATCCAAAGGACGAGAAACCGTGATTCTGCAATGAAAAGAACGAGCTTTCCTTCAATGCTCGTGATCATCCTAGCTTGCGTCGTTTTCATTGGGGTGATCGCGAGCACGGCATCGAACCAAGAAGTGATGACCCAGGAAAACCGGGCCATCGAGGCGAGCAACATGTCGGTGGATTGGACCGCCCTCGGGCCGTACAACGATCCCGGCACTGGCGTCTGGTGCGTGGACGATTACGTGTTCGCCACGCGGAACATAGGGGTGGACGAGGACTTCGGGATTCGCAAGTACTGGAAAAACAACGGTACGTTCGTCACCGAATACGTCTATTCCTCCCCCGACGAGGATCTGGTGAGCGACATCTGGTCGGATGGCACGTACTTGTACACGAGCGGTACCCGCGGCACGAGCATGCTCGTCGTTAAATGGAGCACAACAGGCAGCATCTTCTGGGAGCGCCAGTTTGGGAGCAGCGTGTACAATGGAAAGACGATCTTCGGCTATGGGAATGCCATCTACACTTGCGGCTTCCGGCAAACGACGTCGAACTACGCTGACCTGTCAAAACTCTACGCGTCGAACGGTTCCGTCGAATGGACCCAAACCATTGCGTGTGGCTACGAGGGCGTCCGTGACCTGTGGTGCAACGGGTCAGCTGTATACTTATACACGTCCTCCTCTCCGGACAATCAATTGAGCCGGTGGGAGACGAACGGAAGCCTGGTTTGGACCCGCTCGCATCCTGCATACTCGTGGGACAGAGAGGACGGGATCTGGTCCGATGGGCAGTATATCTACGTTACCTACGAGTACTCTAACGACCTCAGAATACGGAAATACACTTCTGACGGGACGCTGGTATGGGAACGTGTATGGGACTCTGGTAGCTACGACTTCGGGGCGAGCATCTGGATAGATAAGAAGTTCGTCTATGTTGGAGGGCGCACGTCGCCATTATCATCCGGAGGCGACCCGACGCCTGTGATGGTAAAATACTCGACCGCCGGGGACTTCAACTCTAACTATGAGGTTGGACAAAGTTGGACACCTCGTCCGGGCGGGTCGTTAGAGGAAACCCGCGGCTCCCGTCTCGCTTGCGA
>JAFGBX010000179.1 GCA_016932935.1 Promethearchaeota archaeon
CGAGCGCGAGATCCTCAGAAAGGGAAAGAAAGCAACACCCCACGTGGGCGTTAAGGGGATCAACGAAATACCGGTGCCGGCCTTTTCGCACCGGGCACGCGAGACCATCATCAGGTTCGTTGACGAGATCTTGGAGCCTAATAGCGGGAGTGCCGAGCTGGCCAACAAGGCAACGCCCGTGGTGAACAAGGCGGCCCTGACGGGGATCGATCGCGTCATATACGAGGCGTTCGACCTCGATGCGGGCGAGATCACGTCAATCGATGGAGCTGTCGACCCGCTCTTCGAATAATCTTTTGACAGCTTTGAAATCCGCGTTTCGTTGGACGCGCGAGAGCCAGGACTGGCATCCTCGATCTGCCGTGATCCGTGCCATCGCCTCCTTCACGGTTGCTATCGTGTCCTGCTTTTCACGGCGGTCCGGATCGATCTCGTGCAAGAGCGATAGCATCGAGCCAAAAAGATCGTCGCCCCCTTCTTGACCAACATAGAGGTCGAACACGATCGCGTCCAACAAATCCTTATCGAAGAAGTCTATCAGCTCGCCCTCCTCGCGGCCGTGCTCGTTCAAAAAAAGGAGATAGTCGACGATGCGTTCGATGCTCCCTCGTGTCGCCGGCGCTGCCATCTTGATGGGTAAAGCCCCGAGAAAGGTCTTACTCACGTTCACGGTCAAGGCGGACAAATTGCTGAAGTTGAGCAGATAGTAGGCGTTCATTAAGGCGGAATTCAATATTGCAAGGATATACTTGTATCTTTGCTTGCCACCATTACCCGACTCTTTCAAGATTATGGCGTTAATCGACGCGAAAAAATAATGCTGCTTGTCGTCATAGGCGACACGCAATGGATATGTTCCGCCGCCGATGCGCTGGGCGAGGAGCTTCACTCGCGCCTCGTGGACGTTAACCGGCCTCGCCCGGTGCAGCTTCTCGGGATCGTAGATGATGTACTGTCCCGGGCGCCAATCGATCTTGTACCGGTCGATGTCCTTCCCCCTGAGGAGTTTCTTCGCGTTGGGGAGGCTGGGATTCCCCGTGAACAGCTCGTCATCGCGACGGGTGACCAGGCCCTCAATAATCTCGTTACAAGCATCTATTAGGGCGAAAGCATCCTTTCGCATGGTAGAAAACAGTACAAAGAACTTGTCATCCACGTGGATGTCGAACGTGCAAGCCGGGTTGAGGGGGAACCGCTCTTGATTCACCTCGTGGCGTGCGTACTTTCCGGCCAAGAGGTCTTCGACGCGATGTTTCACGATGGTTCGCTTCTGGCGTCTCGCGCTGGTTCCCTTCTCGAGCATCAGGACGATCGTGGAGGCAACGACCCCGTCGAACACGCCGTCTTGAAGGTCCACAATTTCACGGACGATTGCCGTGCTCGTGATGAATTGCCTGATGATATCATTCGTGGTGGTTCTCAGCAGCGTGTTCGGCACGATGAACCCTAGGATGCCTCCATCCTTGAGCAAGTTGATCGACCGGGCTATGAACAAGCCGAACGCGTTGACCTTTCCCGATTGCCGCGCTTTTCCCTTGGTGCTGGAAGAATACCCCCGAAAGTACCACCTCGAGAAGTACGACAACTCGATTTCATCGAAATTGCGGCCGCGTACGAACACGTACGGCGGATTTCCGACTACAATGTCGAACCCGCCATCCTTTTCGAAGAGATCATGGAAGACGTGTCGCCAATGGAGCGGTAGATACTTGTCAAGCGTGACCTCTGATCTGTTGCTCACGCTGAGCTGGGACTCGAGCGCACGCGAGATCCTAGCGGTGGCATCGGACGTCGTGGCAGCGCTGATGGGCGCTCGATCAAGCACGGTGCCCTGGACGACGTGAACATCCTCGTCAAGCCAACCGATAAGTGCGTTCCCATTGACGATGTTCACTTTCAAGCTTGGAATAGAAGGCGCTTCTGTGGGATCGTCGTCGTCGTCGTCACTGGATGACGCCCACAACCACAGCCGCTTTGTTGCAGCGCTGATGGCATCGACCGAGAGCTCGGCACCGAATATGTTGTTGGAGACTATATCGGACTTCACATCACGAGCACGGTCGTTCCTGTCTGGGGAGAGTCTACTGGCCAGCCGCGCCTTCAATGCAAACAGAACATCTGCCATGGTCAAGAGGAACTCGCCTGAACCGCAAGAAGGGTCGAGCACGCGCACCTGGGCGAGTAGCGATAAGGCCTTTTCAAGCTTGCAAGCATCCAGGCGCTTCACGAGGTCATCGAGGCTGTCGGCATCGACCCCCGCCCTTGCCGCTAGGTACTGGGTAATACAACGACCGCAGATGTACCTGGAGACAGTCGCCGGGGTGTAAAAGATACCTTTGCGTTTCTTCTCACCACCGGGGTCTCTTAGTACTCTTTCATGCTCGTGGATTGTGCTGAAAATGGCTGGCGTGATCGCGTGCACGTCACCGGTGCACGTTTCGTCGAATTCATTGGCGACCCACCTGAAACCATTGAAATATTCGAGAAGATCTTGCCATGTGCTGGTTGCATCGAGTATCGCGAGCATTTGGGGGTCAAACAACTGCCCGTGAAAAAGCATGGGATCAGCCTTGCCGGCTAAGCTGCGGCCCACTTCTGCGATGGTGCCCGTTCCACGTGACCTGGCCGCGGAAAGGAAATCAGTCGTCGACAATCTTGTCTGGCCACTGTTCACGCGCCCCGCAGCTATTAAAAACAACAGCATAGCGACATCCTCAATGATGCTGGCCGCAATATCGACCTTTTCTGATTGGTTCTGCGGGCCGGGGATGTTCTTGGCGATCGAGGCGCGGAACCACGAGAGCCGCGCGATGAGGCCTTCAAGAGCGCCACTTTTCTTTGCCACGCGTGTCATCGCTCTTTCAGC
Organism: Promethearchaeota archaeon; assembly: GCA_016932935.1. Taxonomy (GTDB): domain Archaea; phylum Asgardarchaeota; class Lokiarchaeia; order Sigyniarchaeales; family Sigyniarchaeaceae; genus Sigyniarchaeum. Next base: position 2,867 of record JAFGBX010000179.1, read on the forward strand.
TTGCACTGCTGCAAAAAGCCTTTATATGCTCATACATCCATTCGAAATTACCACCTGGTGCATAGACGTGCGGGCTTATATCACCATCCTCGGGCGGTCCATCTGGGCGGTCATCAACGCGCTCTACGCCGTGTTGAAGCAGAAGGCCATCAAGCCCGATCTGATCTACATCGTCACCGAGGATCTCTTCAAGGACAGGCTTGAATTGGCACGAGAAGGCGTGGACATCCTCGCGGAAGAATTCGGCTTCAAACCGAAGGTCGAGAAGGTGGTCGTCGAGGAAGGTAACCCCACGGTCGCAGGGCGGGAGATCAGCACCTTGATAGATGGCCTCAAAAAGGCGGGCTTCAGCATCGACATCGACATCACGCCAGGGCGGAAATCCCTCGTGGCCGGGATCATGATCGCCCTCGAGAAGGCAAACGTGGAAAACATCTACTACCTCGACATCAAGACCATCACCGACGTGAACATCCCCTACACCATGATCCCCATGCAGCTGCAGTCGCTGAAGACGTTCATCGAGAAGAAGGAGGGGCCCGTGGAGCATGCCTGACCTGGACGTCGAGATCACGGCTGCCGAGCTGCAGCTCTTGCTCAACTCGATCTCGGCCGATAATGACAAGCTCTGGTTCGACATCTCTTTTCCCCTCTTCAACGGCTTCAAGCTATTCCAGGCCAAGCCAGAGGGACTCGGTTACGCGGTCGAGGTCGGCAACGTCGACTTCAACTCGATCGGAACGCAGATCCCGCAGCATGCCGACGAGTTCCCCACCTACCAGGACTTCAAGGAATGCTTCCTTGCGAGCGGTTGCATGCAGTACGACAACGTGGCGGATTTCTTGGGCCGGCACAAGAACTACAAGGACAGGAACAGGCGGGTCTTCTTCTCCCCGGACACGAACGTGCTCTATCACGGGTTCCTTTCATCGAGGGCCTCGTTTTTGGCAAAGGAGCGGATCCCGATCGCCCCCACGGTCCACAACGAGATCCAGGGCGCTATGAACCACAAGTACGACAAGGCAACTGTCGACGACATCAAGGCGAGGATCCGGTTCAACTCTGAACTCATCAAGGGCTGGGTGAACAACCGGATCAAGCGGTCGCGGAAAGCAGCATACCTCGCGATGCGGGAGAAGAACAGGTTGATAACGCTCAAGCTGGCGGGGATCGAAGGGCGGCCGCCCAGTTACGCACAGAAGGACCTGTACATCTTGAAGGAGTTGCAGCAGTTCATGGACGAGTCCCGGTCAGACGTGATATACCTCACCGCCGACCGAGCGGCGCAGGATTTCTGCGAGATGGAGAACGTGGAGTACTTCCTCTTCAAGATACCTGCTCGCGTCGACGTCCGGAGCTGCACCGCGGCGGCTTTCTGCGAGCTGCTGTTCGACCTCACCGCGGTCTTCGGCGTGATACGCGTGCACCGCACGCTGCTGTTCTGCGAGTTCCCGAGCAAGACAGGCCTCGACCAGCTGAAGGTTCGGCTCGCCACGGAGAAGCTCCATACCCAGTTCGCCAAGGATCTGAAAATCTGCCGGCGCCTCATGGAATTCAAGTCCCGGATGCCGACCAAGGAGGTCGATTTCTAGCTGCGCTCGGGAAGGGACAATCTTTTCTTTATTCCAAGCATTGATTATTTGGAGCAAGATGGCAGAACCGAGCGATGCGAGCGACCGTTGCGTTCTTATCATCGAGCCCGTGTCAAAGCGCATCGACGTGGCACGCGGCAGATCCGTTTACGACGCAATAGTGGCCATGAACTTCCCCGTCGGCGCATTCTGCGGCGGTCACGGCACATGCGGCAAATGCAAGATACGGGTCGTGGAAACGGAGGCGCGTTTGTCCCCGCCAACTGAGCTGGAGATAAATAGGCTCGGATCCCAAGCTATCAAGGATGGATTCCGCCTCTCTTGCCAGGCCATCGTTCAAGGTGACAGCCGCATCTACTTGACGGAAACCTTGCTCCCCAAAGGGAACCGGATCCTCGTCGACAGCGACATGTCGCAGCTGGGCATCGGGTTCGAATGCAAGGTAGAGCCCCTGGTCATCTCCAGGCCGGTTGTCGTCCCGGGTGCCTCAATAGAACGCCCGACCGCGGATCTCTCGCGCCTCCTGGACGCGCTCGGCAAGGGCCCCAACTGTGGGCTCCGATCCAGCGTCGACGACGCTGGGTACGACCTCGCCAGGGCAGTCCCGGGCGCCTTGCGGCAAGCCGGGGGCAGCGTGACGGCGTACCTCCGCGTCGGCGTGGATGGCAAGCCCCCGTGCCCGTTCGATATCGTCCCCGGTGACCTGGGGACGGCGACCTACGGCATCGCCGTCGACATCGGAACGACCACGATCGTCGGTTACTTGATAAATATGGCAACGGGCGAGCAAGTCGCCATCTCCGCGATGCTCAACCCCCAGGTCGCCATCGGGGAAGACGTGGTCTCGCGCATCTCCTATGTTTGCCGTCACGGTGCGGCGTCGAAGGCCCAGTCGCTCGTGATCGGGGCCCTCAACGACATCATCACCGACGCGTGCAAGAAGGGGGGGATCCAAACCTCGGACGTGCGCGATGTCGTCGCAGTCGGTAACACGGCGATGCACCACCTCTTCCTAGGCCTGGACGCGCGGTATCTGGCAGTCTCGCCGTTCACCCCCGTCTTCAAGACTCCCGCCAATGTCCGAGCCCGCCAGCTTGGGCTCTCGTGCAATCCCAATGCGAACGTCTACCTCCCCCCGGTCATCGCCGGTTACGTGGGAACCGACACCATCGGCTGCATCGTCGCGTCACGCATCGACCAATACGACGAGTATACCTTGCTGATAGACATCGGCACGAACGGCGAGTTGGTGCTTGGCAACAAGGAAGGCTTGATCACCGGCTCTTGCGCGGCGGGGTCGGCCCTCGAGGGTGCCCAGATCTCGTTTGGCATGAGGGCCGCCGAGGGGTCCATCGAGGGCGTAACGATAGACCCTGCCAGCCTCGACCCCACTCTCCAGGTCATTGGAAACACGACCCCCATAGGGATCTGCGGTTCAGGGCTCGTCGATTTAACCGCGGAAATGCTGCGAGCTCGAGTGATTACCCGGAGCGGTAATTTCAACACTAAATCCGAAGAGATAATGAAGAACCGCCGGATCGTGAAGGAGAGGGATGAATATCTCTACGTGCTCTTCGATCCGGCTCACGATTCGCGCCGAATCCAGGGCTTCGATGGGGAGATCGACGCTGCGGCCAAGACCATCACGGTGTCGCAGGAGGACATCCGGCAGCTGCAGCTCGCGAAAGGCGCGTTCCTGGCCGGGGCGCTGTTGTTGCTCGACAAGGACGGCAAGAAGCCCTCCGACATCAAGCAAGTGGTTCTCGCGGGGGCGTTCGGCAGCTACATCAACAAGGGCAATGCGATGTTCATCGGCCTCTTCCCTGAGGTTCCACCAGAACGGGTGTACCAGATTGGCAATGCCGCGGGGATGGGGGCCCAACTCTGTTTGAGGGACATCGGCATGCGGAAGCTGGCGAACGACCTCGCGTTCAAGGCCCGGTATCACGAGATATCCACTGCACCCACCTTCCAGGTGGATTACGCGCACTCCTTGTACTTCCCGCATTTCAAGCTATCGCACTTCCCGAGAATCGCCCGGCATTACGAGGGCATCCCCGTTCGATGAGGTGCCCCGTTGATCCCCCGCGTATCCGTCCAAAACGTTTCCAGCGCTGCCAATTCGCACGGGGGCTGGAAAAAACTATAAGTACGACGCCCGGCGTACTATCTCATCCGAGCGTTCTACTCGCTTCGCGTGTTGCACATGGATGGATTCGAATCCGCCTCTGCGGTGACAGACGCGATCGTTGCCGACATAGCGAACCACCTGGGCCGGAGCAAGATCTCCTATCAAGACCAGAAGATCCTTATTACGGGAGGTGCTGGCTTCCTCGGGAGTTACATCTGCGAGGTGCTCGTTGCTCAAGGTGCTAGGAAGGTCATCTGTTACGACAACTTGTCCTCTGGCTTGAAGGAGAACTTGGAAGGGTTGCGGGACAAGGAAAACTTCGTCTTTCAAGTACGGGACGCGACGGAACCCTACGACCCGGGCGAGCACGTTGACGTCGTCATGCACATGGCCAGCCGGGCCTCGCCCTTCGAGTTCGCCCATTTCCCCATCCAGATATGGCGGAGCAACACCATCGGCACCATGTGCGGGCTGGAGGTGGCCAGGAAGTACGGCGCCACGTTCTTCTACTCGTCCACGAGCGAGGTCTACGGCGACCCCGATGCGGGCCACGTGCCGACACCCGAGACGTACTGGGGGCACGCGAACCCCAACGGCCCGCGCAGCTGCTACGACGAGTCGAAGCGCGCGGGGGAGGCCGTCGTTAAAGCCTACGAGCTCGAGCACAAGGTCGACGCGAGGATCGCCCGCATCTTCAACACGTACGGGCCGCGCATCCGCGGCGGCCCGCTGTTCGGCCGCGTCGTGCCGAACTTCATCGAGGAGGCGATGCTCGGCAAGCCCATCTCGGTGTTCGGGGACGGCAAGCAAACGCGGAGCTTCACCTTCATCAGCGATGAGGTGGAAGGGCTGCTCCGGTTGGCCAACCCTGCTATGATCCAAGCAAGGGGGGAGGTCATCAACATCGGCAACAACAAGGAGGACACCGTCGAGGATCTGGCCAGGCTGGTGATCGAGATGACGGGCTCCAAGTCCGAGTTGCGATATTCCCCTCTGCCGAAGGACGATCCGGTGCGCCGCTGCCCGGTTCTCGAGAAGGCGAAGCGCCTGCTCGACTGGCAGCCACGCACCCCCTTGAGGGAGGGATTGGAGTACACGATCCCCTGGTTCCGGTTCACGCTTTTGGCGTGAACGCCGCGATGAAGAAGGCCTTGCTCCCCCCGTTCGTGTCGGGAAACGTGCGCACGACCCGAGGGCTACAAGCGTGGCCTTTCCACCCCGTTGGAAAAAGGGATAGCGAAGGGGCGGGCCCGTTCGGGTCGTGCAGGTCGACGAGATCGATTCTGTTCATGAACCCATCGATGACCTCCTCCCCTTCTTCTGGATAATACGAGCACGTGCTATAAACGATATGAACGCGTTCCCATGCCTTTTCAACACACGCGTCGAGCACGGATCCCAGTATCCTGTCCTGCAACGCCGAGAAGAACGCGACCTCGCCCGCTGTCTGGCGGGCCTTCAGCTCTGGGTAGGCGGCGAGGGAACCGGAGCCCGTGCAAGGCAGGTCAAGCAAGATCCGGTCTGGGCGGGGCCCCCTCAGGCCCGGGCCGAGTCGTGCCGCATCCGCTACGATCACGCTGATCGCCCTCCTTGCCGCCTGGGGGAGCCGGCGCGCGTCGGGCGAGGCCCGGCGGGGACTGACCTCCGTGGCTATCACCCTGCCCGATGTACCGCAGCGCCACCAGATCCCCGCGGTCTTCTGGAAGGGCGCTGCGCACGCGTCGATGACCGTGTCCCCCGGGGTGACGTTCAGAGCCCCAAGCACCGCCACACTTGCCAGATCCTGGATCATGACTTCATTTACGTCGATGAAGGCGGCTTCGATGACTCTACGCTTGTTGCCAGCGAGGTTCGCGACGCACAAAACGTTTGCAAAGCTCCTATCGTGCTGGAACACGATATGCTTGGATACAAGGAATTTCGTAAGGCGATCGAGTGTTCCGCCATCCTTCGCCACGATGAAGAAGGCCTCGGGTGCTTGCTGGGCGCGCAACACGCTCTCGACGCGCTCATCGGGGAGCAGTCCCCGCAGCCGCTCGACGAGCCATGACGGGTGCGAGTAGAGGATCGACCAGCGCTCGGCCACGCTCTTGCCGCGCAGCAGTGCCGGGATGTCCAGCTGCATCGAGGCTTCCACGAGTGCGGTGACGGCGTTATCCAACCGCGGGTTCAGTTTATTCAAGGCACGTACGACGTCCTCTTTTCCATCCTCGTTGAAGGGGGGGAATGCACCATTCTCTATCCGATCCTTGAAAACGTGGAAGAGAATGCAAGTGCAAAAGAAGTGGCGTTCCGTGTCCTTGCTAGGAATACCAGTTATGCCGCGCCCGGCGTTGAGGGCGATGAAGTTCAAGAGGCCGTGGTGCTTGATGACCGGCACGACGTGAAGATCGCCACGTCCCCATCCCCCCTCGTCCCCCGCTTCCTCGCGTAGCCGGGCGAGGACGGAGTCCCTTTGCTTCCCATCAACCAGGATCTCCTTACACGCCCTCGCCGCGAGTCGGAGCACCCGTTCTCGGGGGAAGGGAGTCGGAGGCATGGTCATCTAGCTGACATTGCACTCCCCGTGTAAAACGTTGGATATTTCGCCAGCCACGTGCGAGGAAATTGCATACTTCTAATAGAAAAAACCAACGTTCTTATTTCGTCGAGGGCACATCTGACCCAAGAAACCCCCAGTTGATTCTGGAGATTGCATTCTATGGCGATTGCGATTGCATTCTACGGCCGGGGCGGGCAAGGCGCCGTCACCGCGGCGAACTTGCTCGTCAAGGCAGCGTACAAGACCGGGAAGTTCCCGTACATCATGGCATTTCCCGTGTTCGGACCGGAGCGCCGCGGTGCACCCGTTGGTGCATTTGCCCGCATTTCCAACCAGGAGATATTCGACCGCGACAAGATCCACAATCCCGACATCATCGTCATCATGGATCCATCGATTTTCAAGACGGCGAACCCGACCGGCACGTTGAAGAAGGGGGGCATAATGATCGTCAACTCGAGCGAGGACGCGAGCACGCTGCGAGAAAAGTACGGGATCCCGAGCGGTACCAAGATTGGCATCGTGGACATCGTCAAGATCTGCTTTGAAATCAAACTGTTGATCGACGATAACACGCCAATCTTCAACACGCCCGTCCTCGGCGCCCTTGCCAGCGTGTTGCCGCAGATCCCGCTCGACACGATGTACTCGGCCATCAAGGAGCACTTCCCGAACCCGAGGGTCGCGGAATTGAATGCCGAGGGAGCACGCCGCGCGCACGATGCTCTGGTAACCAGCTAGCCTCATGAGGTGGTCATCCCATGGTGAATTCAAGAGACCCGAAGTCAACGATCGCCGCCGTGCAGCACCCGACCGTCGGTGAGGCCGGGAAGACCGGCACGTGGCGCACGTTCAGGCCCGTTATCGACGAGAACAAATGCATCCTGGTGACAAGCCCCAAGGCCCGCTGCCACACGTGCTGGATGTTCTGCCCGGAGGGCAACATCTCCAAAACGCGCCCACCAAGGGTCAACTACGATTACTGCAAGGGCTGCGGGATTTGCGCCCAGAGCTGCCCACACGACGCCATCGCCATGAGGAAGGAGGAGGACGAACCATGACATCCGGGGGCAAACAAGAGGCCGAGGACGCTTCTAGACCCGTGCCCCCCGCCAGGGAGACCTTGATATTGACGGGGAACCACGCGGCATCCTTTGCCGTGAAAGCAGCACGCGTGCAAGTGATCTCTGCCTATCCGATCACCCCACAAAGTCCCGTCGTGGAGAAGCTGTCCGAATTCGTCGAGGACGGGGAGCTGAAGGCACGCATGATCCGCGTCGAGTCAGAACAGAGCGCCATGGCGTCGTTGATCTCCGCGAGCACGACCGGCACGCGCGTCTTCACGGCGACATCGTCGCACGGCCTGTCCTACATGCACGAGCAGCTCGCATGGGCTGCCGGCACCCGGCTCCCCGTCGTCATGTGCATCGTGACGCGGGCGATCGGAGCGCCGTGGAGCGTCTGGCCTGACCACCAGGACGCCGTGAGCGAGCGGGACACGGGGTGGATCCAGATCTTCTGCGAGGACAACCAGGAGATCTACGACACCGTGCTAGAGGCATACAAGATAGCCGAGGACGAGCGTGTGTACCTTCCCGTCGCCGTCTGTTACGACGGTTACATCTTGAGCCACACGCTCATGCCAGTGGAGCTCATGTCCCAAGCGGAGGTGGACAAGTTCCTCCCCCCCTTCAAGTCGCACCTCATGCTCGCGATGAGCATGGACGACCCCGTTGGCGTGAACCCCGTCACCGTCCCGGAACCGCGCGAGGGGTTCCCCGCCTACATGGAACTCCGCCATCGTATGCAAAAGGCCCTTGAAGGCGCTGCCGCCGTCATGGAAGAGGTGGAAGCGGAATTCGCGAAGGTCTCTGGCCGGCATCATGGCGGGGCGGTTCGCAGTTACCGGCTCGACGACGCTGAGGTCGCGCTGGTCGGCATGGGCTCTTGCTCGAGCCAGGCCAAGGTCGCGATCGACGACCTACGGGCGGCGGGCATCAAGGCCGGCGTCCTCACCGTCCGGCTCTTCCGGCCGTTCCCCAAGCGGCAGATCCGCGAGGTGTTGAAAGGCAAGAAGGTCGTCGCCGTGTTTGACAGGGACGTGGCCTACGGCCTCGAGGGTGCCTTGTGTGCGGAGACCAAGGCTTCGTTGTATGGCATCCCGGATCCGCCGTACGTTCACGGGTTCATCGTCGGGATCGGCGGCCGCGACTTCACGACCGAGAACGCGATCGAGGGGACGAGGCTTGCCGTCGAACGATCACGGAACCGGGAGATCCACGATGAGACCACGTGGCTCAACTTGATGGAGGGTGAATGAACAAGTGCAAGAATTTCGAATGATAACGCGTCCCGACGACCTGCCCGAGGAGGAGTTGCTGCTCTCCGGCACCCGGTCGTGCGCCGGGTGCTCGATGAGCCTGATGTACCGCACCGCGATCAAGGCGCTCGGCAAGAACACCATCATCACGGTACCGGCGAGCTGCCTGACCGTGCTCCACGGTCTCTACCACAAGCAGTCGGTGCTGGTGAACGTCATCCACACGACCTTCGAGACCACTGCGGCGTCGGCCTCCGGCATCGTCGCAGCCCTGGAAGCACTGGGCCTCGACGAGAAGATCACCGTCGTCGGGTTCGCTGGCGACGGTGGCACGTCAGATATCGGGATCCAGGGCTTGAGCGGCGCCGCCGAGCGCAACACGAATTTCATCTACGCGTGCTATGACAACGAGATGTACTCGAACACGGGCACCCAGCGGAGCGGCCAGACCCCGTACATGGCCTACACGACGACGACGCCGCACGGCAAGCTCGAACACAAAAAGAACATCCCGATGATAATGCTCGCGCACAACATCCCCTACATCGCGACGACTTGCGCTTCGTACCCGCTCGACGTCTTCAACAAGTTCACTCGGGCAAAGCAGTTCAAGGGCACGCGGTACATCCACGTCCTCGCCCCGTGCCCGCCCGGCTGGGGGTACCCGACCCACGAGTCGATCGAGATCGGGAAGCTCGCCGTTCGGACCGGCATCTTCCCGCTTTACGAGATCATCGACGGGAAGATGTTTCTGTCCAAGGAATCCGAACCTTACCTCGACCCAAGGAAGCGGTTACCGGTCGCCGATTACTTGAAGAAGCAAGGCCGGTTCAAACATATCACGCAGCAGCACATCGACACGTACCAGGAATACGTGAACGGCCAGTGGGACTTCATCTCTAAAATGCTGTGATCTGTTCCGTTCCTCTCCCTTTTCAGCTAAAACCTCTTCTATCGTAGGACACTTGGTTACTACATGAAGCAAGCGATCGAACGGTACCTGGCTGGCATTGCGAGGGATCTCAAGCTCGGAGAAGGCGCGGCTGGGATCAAGCGGATATTAGTGCAGCTGCATCGGAAGGGAAACGCGAGCATCCGGGACGTGGCAGACGCGACCCGGCTGCCCCCGCCCGTCGTTTCCCTGGTGCTGACCAAGCTCTCGGCCGACGGGCTCGTCCACCGGGACAAATCGGGGGGTAGATTCACCGAAAAGGGGATGAGGTACGTCGAGGCCGAGATGGGCATCTGGTCGCTCGGTACCGTGTCGTGTGACGCGTGCGGCGGCACCGGATACGAGCTGGATCTAGGCAAGCGCCATTCCCGCCTGTTCGAGCGCCTGGAGGCGGTGGCCAGGGCCAGGCCGGACGCGGACGTGACGGTCGACCAGGCGATGTGCACGGCCGACACGCTCGCTCGGCGGCTGCTCCTCCTCCATTCGTGGCACGCCTTCGATGGAAATGCTCTCCTGTTCCTTGGTGACGACGATTTCGTCTCTGTCGCCGCGTGTGCCCCGGAATTCACAGAGGACTACTTCGTCACCGATCCGGGCATCCCTACGAAGCCCTTTCATGCCACAGTTCTCGATGTCGACACGCGGATCCTCGGGAGGATCGGCGAGCTGGCCAGCCAAATGGTCGCGGGGAACCTCTCGACGGTCGCCCACGACCTGCGCAAGCCGCTGCCCGAGGACCTCAGGCACCGCTTCGACGCCGTGTTCACGGATCCCCCCTACACGTTGAACGGCTGCAAGCTCTTCCTGTCCAGGGCGATCGACGCCTTGCATGAAGGAACCGGATCCCGCGTTTTTCTCTCTTTCGGCCACGTGTCGCCAGGCACGATGCACGAGATACAGTCCATGATCGTGCGATGCGGTCTCGTCATCGAGGCCATCATCCCCGGGTTCAACCGGTACGAGGGTGGCAACATCATCGGGAACATGTCGCAGATGCTCGTGCTCACCTTGGTCGATAACGGCCGACCACCCGTTGCGCCAGACGCCGAGTTCACGGGGGACATCTACACGGCGGGCCCGGTCTTCGACGGCGAGGGATCACGTGATTGAAGATGGAAGGGAACGGGGGTCACTCCCTTTTCCTGAGCAAGTTCCGGTAAAAAACGCCAGCCAGGTAAGTGCCTATTGGCAATGAGAATAGCAACAAGAAGCATTCCACGTACAAGGCACCTCGCCAGCCGCGCACCCTCTTCGCTGCGAGTACCAGTGCAACCACGAAGAAGCCCGTGAGTGCCCCGAGGAACGCGACGGCGGCGTAGCAGATGTTCCAGATGTTGAACCGCAACCAGATGAGATCCGCGTCGTTGAAGAACTCCATCGGGAGGATGTAGACCCCTTCGATGACGAGCAGGATGAAGAGCCAGCAAGACGCAAGGTATGTGGCCGCGAGGTAGAGCACTTGTTGCATGGGCCGGCTGTCGACATCGCCAGCCCCGGGGACGCCGGCCAGGCCCGGCCAGTTCCGGTAGAGCGACAGCAGTATGACCCCGAAGAACGTGCCGGCGGGTGGCATCCAGACCTGCATCAATGCCGATGCCAGGCAGAGGACGCGCGCCTTCTCATTCCCCGCGTGAACCAGTCCGAATCCCACCATGTCGACGAAGAAGTGGGCGAGGTTCACGATGCCAAGTACCAACGCCACGGTCAGGATGTCTATCGTGATCAGCGGTGCCGCGTAATGCATGTACTGCGCCACCTCGTCGATGAACTCGAAAGCTGCCCAGATGGCGACGAGGAGGAGGCCCGCCAGCAGGGAGTTGATGCCAGACCACGCGAGGAGGTTCTCGAGCTCGACCCGGAACCCCTCCGTGTTGTTTCGCTGCTTCGACATCCTCGTTTCACCACGGGCTTGTCACGTCGAGCGTCACGAAAGGCCGGATGTTGACCAGTCGCGCGAGCTGGATGGCGTTCGCAAGGCTGCCCTCGTAGATCACGAACGAATAACGCGTGTCGGTGATGACGTGGGGGTCGTCGGGCTTGGTCGTCTCGTAGTACCCGATCCAGTCGTCGTCCACCATGAGCGCCACGTGGCGAACGGAACAGTTCTTGATGATGGCGATCCCGTTCGCCTCGCTCCCGGTGAACACGAGGCCGTTGGAAATCGGGAGGAAGAACGGCTCCTCTCCCTCTAATGTGTACTCGATCGCCCGGCCCTCGTGCAAGGACGGCGAGTACCAAACGGGGTAGGCCAAGTCCAGCCGCAATCTGGAGCTGGTCGAGGCCGGGATCGTGATGTCCGCCCGGTAGTATGAGAACCCCGAGAGGGAGCAGTTGAACACGTTGGCGGTGAACGCCACGTGCGCGTCGTCAAGGGTGAGCGACAAGGGGACGGGCAAGCTGTCCAGGGTGAGCGGGGTCGGGGTGGAAGTCTCGTTGATCCACGAGGCCGTCTCGTTCTCGAAAGCGTCGCGCCAGGCACCGAGCGTCATGTTCTCCGTGTAGACCTGCACCGCGTCGCCCAGACCGAGGGTCGTGCTCATGTTCTGCAACACGCTCCAACCTGTCTGGCGGGCGAGGGCGTTATTGTTCCTCGAATAAGCGCTCTCGTGCAAGCCCGCCGTCTGGTTTATCCAGGACGGTTCCCAGCCGTAAGGGTCGGTGCCTTGTGCCTTGAAGTAGTACGTGTAGGCGCTCCAGAGCGTGACGTTCAACGCCTCGGGGGTGCCCGGCGCTGCGGCGCTCAAGTTATCCCACGTGGCGAGCAGTAGCGTCTTGATAGCCTTGAGGGCGTTCCCCGTCCGATAGGTGTCGGCGAGTTGCTCCCCGTCGTTGTTCCCCGGGACGGTGGAGTTGCCCGGCCTCGTGTTGTACCCCATCCACGTGAAGAACCCATTGCTGTCATCGCGGCTGACCGTGAAGCCCGGCATGTCGCGCCACGTGGCCTCCGGAACGTACCGGGCTATCGGCTTGTACTCGTGCCGGGCCTCGAGCATCGTGACGTAATCGTGCACCGTCATGAGCTTGTAACCAGCGTTGTACATCTTCTCCAGCCGCTGCTCGTGTGCTAGCGCCAGCTCGGGCACGGGAAGGTAGTCCTCCAGGCCTTGACCCGTGCCTTGCGTCGTGAAGTCGCTGCCGCTCAAGACGGTCTCTCCCGTGGCGAGGAACGACCAGAAATGGATGCCGCCCTCGACGGCTTCGGGTACCCAGTTGTATGGCAAGTAATTGAAGTCGGTCGAGGGGTCGTCCCACAGCCGCACCTTCAAGAGCGGCGCGTCGAGCGGGATGCCGTGCAGGGCCAGCGTGTGCGTGCCGATCATGCACGTGTCGAACCCATACTGCTTGAGGTGGCCGTTCCCGAAGCCCGGGAACGACTGGCTCTCCTGGAAGAAGACCACCCTCGAGAACCGCCTGATGCCCAGGTTCCAGAGGGTCTCGCGTGTGTACTGCAGCGAGAACGCCAGGTCGTCCAGCGTGAACGCCGGCACCATCTGGTAGCTCCAGATGGCAGCGCCGAGCAACTCGCACTGCCCGCGGTTGATCATCTCGACCAGCTTGGCGAACGCGTCCGGCCTCTCCACGGACATGTTCTCGATCGCCCACGATTGAAGGTTGAACGTCCATTTCCATTCCGGGTGGCGGTAGTAAATGTCGATGAGCACCGGTATCGCTTGGTTGATCGTCGCGTTCTCTATGGCCGTGTTCCCGGCCCGGTACTCCGCGTTGTAATGGTACAGGATCGTCGCGTACTTGTCTTGCCCGAAATTGAAGTAGATGCCGAGTCCAACTATAAAGCCGCCGAAGACGACCAGCACGAGCATGCCGTCGCGCAATGCCCTGGAAAACGGCGGCGACTTCTCTTTCCCTTTCGAGTCGTCGTTCATGGGGGGGCGAACCTCGTGATCCGCTGAGATTGTGTTAGCCTAGGTCATAGCGTTTTTCTACCTTTCCTCGCGCCGTCACCTCTGTTTATCCATTATCGGGGAAACCTTCAAGATTATCACGTCGCTCCTCCGTCAGAGTATTATCTAATTGGAGAAGATAGATCCTATCGCGAGTTGAGTTTCCATGGGAGTAATGCTTGCATCGAAAAAACGGCTACATGGCTTCATATTTGGCTGGTGCGTGGCTCTTTCTTTCTCGATCGTGATGTCGGGGGTTCTAAACTTTCCAACCACCATATCAAACCAGCCTGACGCGCGCGCAAGTCCATCGGGCACGATATCCCCGTCGAACGAGTTCAACGGCGTGGGGGACGCGCTACGAGGGGTTGCGACCGCCCGCTATCAGAAGAACCAAGCGGGCGTTGGCGCCACCAACACGACGACGACCGACGTCCCGCTCTTCATCGACGACACACACGGGTGGAAAGGTACCCAGGTGAGCGGGAACGTGACCAACATCAAGGACACGCGGGATTGGGTCTCGGGTGGGTCATATCTCGATTCTTCCTTAACGGCTTTGGATAGCACGGCAACCCGGGTCAATTACAACTACTGGTACCCCAGCAACACGACTTACTTCCCGAACCAGAACATGTCCACGTCCCGTCAAGTCATCTCGATCGAGAACGCGAGGGCCATCCGAATCCATTTCCAACAGATCACTTTGAGCAGTCCTCAGGATTCCGTTCGCGTGACCAACATGGAAGATACGATCACCTATTTTTCGTCGACGGCCACGCAATCGAATGTCTACACGAACTGGATAGAGTTGTCGCAAGTATACGTGGGATATACGAGCAATGCCAACGGGGAAAGTATCGACGGCTACATCATAGATCACATCCTCTATGTCCCCGCAAATGAAACCATCTCGACGCTAGTGGAGAGCCCGCACCCCTATCCAGCGAACAAAGCTCCGAATCCCGGCTGGATTTTGCAATCATCGATTCCAGCAAGAAGATACATGCGCGCCCATTTCTCCCTGCTAGACATAGAGGCAGAAGGATGGGACTATTTGCAGCTGTATAACAACCTGTCCTCCCTTTATTACACGTATGATACCCCCTACGGGACAAGGAAAATCGAGACCCGCGACCGGTGGACGCCATGGACGGCTACCGACAAGATCTCGTTCAATTTAACCAGCGATGCCTCCTATCAATACGACGGGTTCATCGTCGATAAATACCAGTTGTCCACGACCGACCCGGCCCAGTTCGCTTCGAGGGCGTTGCAAATGAACGTGGATATCCGCTGGCATAACTACGAGGTCAATCACCCCATAAGCCTCGACCAGCTCGTGCTCCAGCAAGCATCGGCGAGATACATGCGGATCAACTTCACGCACGTTAACTTCGAGGACGGGAGCGACTATCTCGTGTTACTCGACAACAACTCCCGGTTCTTGATGGACTTCACGGGCGACCACAGGAACGTTCTAACCCCGTGGTTCTACACGAACCGCATCACGATCGCCTACGTGTCTGACGGCACGAACGTTGCGGAGATGCCTGCTGGCCTCGGCGCCCGGATTACATATTACGAATATTCAACAGCGAGCTTGAACTTGAATCCCCGTATATATGCTTGGAACAATGAATCCAATTATTATACAACGCCAGGCCGGGCATCCGGGTATCCAGCCATCCGGAACGGGGAGCTAGGGCTTGCATTGCAGATCGATGGTATCGATGGGCACGGTACTTCATCCTATGAATACATGCGGTTCTCTTACGAGCAATCAGACCTGTCCGAGTTCAACCAACTGATATCCGTGCCTCGCGGGGCCATCTCGGACGCCTACTTCTCCCTTGACTACTACCCGGAGAAAGTGATGGGCAGCAACGACTTCGAGCTCTACGTCGCGATCAACGACACCATCATCTTCTCGCGCGGTTTCTTGACGATGGGACAGAACCCGCGGGTATGGCAATCGACGGGGAACATCGGGATGGCATTGTGGTCGAACACGAGCGCGCTGTTCTCAAATATGGACGTGGACGCCGTGTTGAAGTTCCAGGTGGGTATCAGGTTCAACCAGCCAACGTCTATCTCGTTCAGTTACTTCAAAGATTCTGACCGCCAGTTGGTGATCGTCGACGACATCAAGCTGGTTCTTATGACTGCTGCGAATGCCACCCAAGTGGGTATCGATTTGCGGGCGAACGGTACAGCCATGACAAGTGCGACGACTGGCCCATGGGGAAGGGCCTCTTTCCAGCTCACTGGTGACTGGCTCGAGAACCCATTGAACGTCGCTTTCACGACAGCGTCGCCCTCGATCTCCTTCGACGTGGACATGATCCTTGACGTCGAGACCTCCATCACGTCGACCTGGGCGCAAACGTTTTCGAGCAACGGCTCGTCGTATGTCGTCCAACCTGATGAAAACGCATCATGGTCGTGGTACGAGAACGTCTACATCCCTCCCGGGTACACGGGATATGCACTCAACGTGAGCAAACCGGCGTCGAGGGTCATCGATTCTATAATGGATCCGACGGGAACGGACGTGCTATTTGCAGGGGGTACCGAGGGCGTTCGTTGGTTCTCCTTCGCCACGGCGTTCCCCGGCTGGTATAGCGTCAGCGCCCATTCGCGAAACTACTTTGATCCGGCCCTGCTTTCCGACGACAACGCGACCTGGTCGAGCAGCCTGTCGATCGTGAACCAGCAACAAGCATACATCTCCACTCCATTCCGCGTTCCGCTTTCGCTACCATCTGGGAACGGCACGCTCCTGCTGAGGACGCCCACCGGCGTGACTTGGCTTTCCCAACCCTTCGTGGTCGCGAAGACGACGAACGTGAGCCAAGGCCCATTCACCTTCGGCCCCTCGAACTCCACTGGGGGCGTCTATTCCGGCTTCTCTGCCTGGGAGAACGGGACAGAGGTCGGGTTCCGCGGCTTTTCCATCACGAGCACGCATGCATCCCGGCTTGAGATCTCATACCCCGTCGATGCCCGGATAGACAACACGACGTCGCAACTCGTGGACTCCATCGTGCCAATTCGCATCGTCTACAACGACACGTTTTCGGCGGCCTTGATCCCCGGTGCATCGATCACCGGGTCGCTGAACAGCACGCCCGTCTCGAACTTCCTGTTCACTGAATCGACACCAGGCATCTACGACCACGCTCTGGACACCACGGGGCTGCCGGAGGGGAATTACATGCTGGAGATCTCAGCGAGCAAGGCTGGCTACATACCCGTAGCGCGCAACATCTCGATAATCCTCGATGTCGACACGCGTGTTGATGGCTTCACGAGCTTCCAGCAAGTGCAGCACGGGTTCAACGCCAGCATATCTTTCCACTACCACGACGTCGTGCGCGATCTCGGCGTCACCGGAGCGACCATCCAGGTCTCCTTCTCGGGTGCAGACTATGCGATCGTTGACTTGAGTGGTGGTGATTACGCGATCTCCCTCAACACGACATCATTCGGCCTTGGCACGCATCCGTTTTCGGTGACCGTTCAGAAGCCGTTCCACGAGACCACCGTGCTCTCTGGAGCGTTCAGCGTCGTCCGGATGCTCTCGCATCTCGAGGTCAGTAACGGCACACTGAGCGGTTATGTGGGACATCCAGCCGGCCCGTACCAAGTCAGCTTCTACCACCCGGACTACCCGGCCACGATCCGCTTCGACGGTGCGGAGTTTACCGTCTACCTCGATAGCGGCATGACCACGAAGCTCGACCCCACCAATTATACTGTTGCCGAAATGGGAGGGGGACGCTACACGATCACCATCATGACGGGCATGTCCACGCCGATAGCCACGCCCGGCATCAAGGTGCTGTACCTCGTCGCGGGCAACTCGTCCTCGTACCCGTTCTACCTTGCCAACAGCACGGGCTCGCTGAACTTCATCCTGAACGCCCGGCCAGTGACACATAGTCTGCTCGTGAACAGCACGAACATCACGTCGGAAGCCAGCTTTTCCGTGGGCATCCAGGAGGACTTCGTGCTTAACATGACCGTGATGGACGTGCTTTCCGGGGGATGGGCGACGGGCTATGCGTTCGCGTATAACTTCTCCAACGGCCACTCGGGCACGTTCTCGCCTCAAGGGGACAGCTACATCGCGCTGGTGAGCCACACGGATCTTTCTGGCGGTTACTTCACCCTGCGAATCTCGGGAAGCTCGGTTCTCCACGACGCGCTTCAGGTGCAATACGTCGTGTCCGTGCAAGTGATAACCACGTACGTTGAGGGGTTCGTGAACTACCAATTGCGGGAGCATGGCACGAATGCGACTATTGCTTTCCATTACCACGACGCCATACACGACACGGGCATACCGGGTGCGACGGTCGTGGTTGACGTCGCGGGCATCGGCGTGCTGAACCCGTCCGACTACGAGCTCGTCGAAGGCCCCGGCGGCAACTACACGGTATCCATCAACACGACCCTGTTCTCCTTGGGCACGCGTTCATTCACGGTCACCGCGAGCCTGTCCTACCACCAGGCCCAGGCTATGAGCGGCACGGTCGAGATCGTGCCCAGGCTTTCCACGCTCGCCGTGCTCAACGCGTCGATCAGTGGCTTTATCGCCGATGAAGTGGGCCCGATAGCCTTGAGGTATTACCATCCAGACCACCCAGAAACGCTCAACTACACGCAAGTGCTATTCATGGTCTCGATAAACCCGTCGTTCACGCAACTTGTCGATCCCGCTGGTTACGCCATCGTGCCCGTGCCGGACGGTTCGTTCAGCCTCTCGCTGCGCACGGGCCCAGCGACGTCGTTCACGACCGCGGGCCTCAAGACCTTGTACATCCGCGCCTCGAACTCGTCAGCCTCGGCCATACACGTCGCAAACGCCACGACGGTTTTTTCCTTCATACTCTCCTTGCGGCCGCTCGCTGCAAGCATCCACCTGAACGGCGTCAACGTCACGAGCACCAGCACCATCTCTGCCAGCATCGGCCAGCCCCTCATCATGAACGTGACCCTCACGGACGGGGTAAACGGTTCTGTTCCCTTAATATCCCTCACCTACGACATCACGAACGGGCCTTCGGGATCCTTCTTGTTGCTCTCTGGGAACTATACCAGCAACTTGATGGCCGGGAACTTCACGACCGGCGTCCAGACGCTGTCGATCGCCTCCGGTTCCTCGATCTATGCCCTTTTCTCTCGGGTTTATTTGATCACGATAATCCCTCGCGCGTTTTCCCTCGACTTGCGGGTGAACGGATCGTTGGTGAGCGAGAACGGGCTGGTCTCGATCGTGTCGGGCACGTGCATCGAGCTCGAAGCGAATTACACGGACGCCATCACGTACAATCCATTGTTCGGTGGACGGGTGAACGTGACCCTTGACGGCGTTCCATTCTCGTCGTTCACCGTAAACGCCACAAGCGCGAAGGTAATCCTCGGCACGTGCGCGTTCTTGCCCGGCTTCCATAGCGTGTCGGTGCTGGCAACCTTATCGAATTATTCTGCCGAATACATCGCCTTCACGTTGGAAATCAAGAGACGCGTCCTTCGTAGCTCTGTTTCATTCGACGGGATGCCGTGGGATGGCGTCTCGCCCGTGAGCGCCCAGCTCGCGACCATGATCGAGATGAACTTCACCATGATCGACAACGCGACCGGCACGCCCCTAGCGGCCAGCAACGTGACCCTTTCGCCGCCGTCGGTCATCGGCACTTACGGGATCTCCGCCTACCTGGAAAACATCAGCTTGTCCTTCAACACCTCGGCAATCGGCATCGGACAAGAGTACTTGACGTTCGTGATCGCCAGCCCGCGATACATCACGTTCATAGTCGGGCTCTTCATCGACGTCCACCCCATCCCGATCCACGCCTCCATCAAGGATAACCAGACGTACTTCGAAGCCAGGCCAGGTGGGTCGTTGCGCATCGCCATCGATCTCCTGGACGCTGCAGGCCTGCCCGTCACCGGGGCGGTCGTCTCTTACTCGTGGCTGGGCACCGTCGGCACGCTTCAGGACATGAACAACGGCACCTATTCCGGGTTGCTGACGATGCCGACCTCCGAGGGCATCCAATCCGTCGCTATCTCCGCCCGCCTCGACGAGAACCACACCGTCGCTACAACCTCTTTCACCATCATCGTGAAACAACCCCAACTCTCCAACGAGGCCATTACCACCAACATCATCGTCGCAGCACTCATTCTGGGTGTTTTTTTCGTCTTGTTCTTCGTGCTGTACTTGCGACCGAGGATCATCAAGCGCCGACTCGTCCGGTTCGAGGACGTGAAGTCTTGCATCGTGCACAAGGGGCCGATCAAGGAGGGACTCACCTATGTCTGCCCGACATGTGGCAGCATCTACTGCACGAAATGCGCGCAAGCATTGTTCAACAATAACGATCCTTGCTGGTCCTGCGCGACCCCGATCCAGCCGTTCGCTGTTTCATACAAGGAGGACTGGCGCAAGAACCTGCAACATGTCCTCATCTACCAGACCGGCTCCTCGGAGCCGATATATGAGCAATCGTTGACGACCGAGGACGTCACCATGCCGGAGATGCTCACGATCCTCAAGAAGTCCATCACCCGGCATGTCTCGAAACCCGCAAAGAAAGCGAGCGTGATCGACGTGCAAGAGTACTTCAATTCCAAGATCTTGTTCGGCAGAGGAGACTTTATCACGTTGGTACTCGTCTCGCGTATCGATTCTTCGTTCATACACGAAAAGATGAAGGAGTTCGTCGAGAACTGGGAACTGGGCTTCTATGACAGAGAGGCGGGGACGTGGAAGGTGGATGCACGGGCCAAGTACGCGACTAAGACTCGGTTCATGGTCGACGCGATGTTCGTGAAGGAGGAAGGGGTCAAGGAGGAACCGAAGAAAGGAAAGGACAAGGGCGCGTACGTCAACCCGGACGATCTCGTGCACAAAGCACATAAGCCAAGTCTCGATCAACACAAAGACAGGCTCCCCGTGCCGCCCGCGGGGCCTCCGAATCAACAGGAGGCGGATCAAGCCACGTTCATCCCGATCGCCTACCCCGAGCGACCAGAATCGCGGTCACTCGGCGTGGAACCAGAGAAACCATCTAGACCCGATTTCGATGCCGCGGAGGAGATCAAGCAGTTCCTCGACCTATCTCCACCCGAACCGGAACCAGCGAGCAAACCGGGGGCGGGCGGGGACGGCGTGAAGCAAGGCGAGGCCGGAGAGAAGCCACCGGACGGAAAACGAGAAGATGGGGAACCTGCAGGGGAATGATCCGCCTGTTGTTCGATTCACTCCTTTTCTCACTTGTTTCCCGCATTCGTGAAGAGAATAAATAGGGACCTAAGAAAACGTGGCGGTTTTAATAGGCAGATCCGATCCAATGCCGGTTATTTCCGAAGGATATGGTGAAGAATGTGTTCTTGCAGGAGGAAATCGTCCACGTCCCCGATTGGCACGACATCAACTTGATCATCCGGGATCTCCGCGGCGTGATGGACGCCATCGACGATGGCGACCTGGAGAACCTGCAGTTCCGCCCGGCGATCGCGAGGACGATCGCCAGGATGCGGGAAGAGAAGACCCGCGAGGGACAACTGCACACGGCCAGGAACCTCGCGCGCCAGCTCAACCGTTTCCGGCTCAAGGACGGCGGCTTGCTCGGGGACATCGAGTGCGAAGAACCACTCGAGCGCCTGGCCCATATGCTGGCGTGACGAACCCGTCTTCGTGGATTATGCCTTGTTTTTAGACACTTTCTTTCTCGACCTTGGCCTCGTGAAGGTGGAGGGCGTGCATGGCGATGCTCGCGGCGCAAGCCAGGTTCAAACTGTGCGCGGTACGGGCCATCGGGACGTGGACGCGCGGGGCTGCGGGGAACCGGTTCAGGGGGAGGCCGGTGACCTCGTGGCCGACGACGATGATGGGATTGGCCGGCCAGTCGAAAGCATCGACATCCTCGCCTTCCTTGCACTCCAGGAGCACGGGCTCGTAGTGGCGCGATGCGATGAACTCCAGGACGGCCTCCAGGTCGGG
The DNA here is from genome assembly GCA_016932935.1 of Promethearchaeota archaeon. Lineage (GTDB taxonomy): Archaea > Asgardarchaeota > Lokiarchaeia > Sigyniarchaeales > Sigyniarchaeaceae > Sigyniarchaeum. The sequence continues at coordinate 24,323 of JAFGBX010000179.1, forward strand.
CAAGCAGGTCAGCTTGAGGCCACCAACGAGATCCACGAGGTTGCGCCTCGCGACCTTCTTGATCCATTCCTCGTCGAGCCGGTTCTTCCCGGCGATCACAATGTCGTCGAAACCAAAGCCGTCCGCCGTCCTCATGGCCGCGAGCACGTTGATCGTGTACTTCCAGCCCGTTAGGCACAACCCTTTCATGACGGTTTGGTAACCACGCGGATGCAGATAAAGGAGTTGGATTGGTTAATAGACCAGCAGTCCCTTGATCTTGTCCATGACGTGCACCATGACCCTCTTGAGGTCGTCTGGTGGCACGTCGGCCCTGCCGAAGTGCTTCTCGTGCACGTGGATGGGCTCCCCGATCTTGACCGTGAGTTTCTGGTTGAAGTTGGGCATGCGGGCACCCTTGGGCAGGATGCGGTCGGTCCCGGAGATGCCGACGGGCAAGATGGGCACCCTCGCGTCTATCGCGAGCCTGGCAGCGCCCGAGTGGGGTTCGAGGAAACCGTACTCGCCGTGGTTAGTCGTGCCCTCGGGGTACATGCCGACGAGCTCGCCCTGGCGCAGGAAATCCAGGGCCTTGTTGTAGGCCTCATCGTCGTGCTCGCCACGCTTCACTGGAAAGGCATAGCACCATCGGATGTAGGCGGTGACGAAGTGCATGTCGAAGAGCTCCTGCTTCGCCATGACGTGGATGCGGCGCCGGGTGTAGTGGGCGAAGGTGACGCAAAAGATGATCGGGTCGAACAAGCTCTGGTGGTTCGAGCAGACGACCGCCGGCGACCCATCGGGAGGGACGTTATCGCTGCCGTAGATCTCGAAGCCGAAGATGTTGTGCGTGATGGCCCACCAGAGGGTGTCCTGGGAAAGGTAGAACGGGTACTGGATCTGGTTGGTGAGGCCCGCGCCCTCGACCATGCGCAACGTCTCGTCGAAAAACTTGCCCACGGGCTTGAGGACGGCGTTCGTGAAGAACTTCAAGACAGGGTTCTCCTTCTTCTCCCTTTTCTCTGGGCTTTCGACCTGGGAGCCCTTGGAACCCTCGAGGGGCGCTGCTGTCTCGGGCATGATGCTCATCCCCTGGTTAGCAAGCGAGCTCACATAAAGGTTCCCGCGGGAGCGGTCCGGTTATTCGCCAGGGATTAAACGGTTATGACGCCGCTGGAATGCCCCCCACATGGCGCTCGATACTGCCATACGATTCCCCCGATGTGGAGTATGAAGCCTCAAATAGGCCGCGTGTTCTGTTGCTACCTATAGAGGCCGTATGTGACCCGCCATGTTCTATGCCTGGAGCCTGCCCGTGCTCGTCATGTTTGTCATTTACGGGGGGTTCATTATGCGGCACGCGGTGGGGATCAAGCGCTCCACGGATCCGGAAGTGCTCGAGTTCAAGGAAAGTGCCACGTTCTTCAACGAGGTCTTGCTCGCCGGCTTGTTCTTCGCGTCCGGGGCGCTGTGGCCGTTCATCTACGAGCCGACGGGGGCCTACGGACAAGGTGTCGACTTGCTCTACGCGACGTCGACCGTGCTGATCGTGGCCGTGAGCGCGCTGTGGTACGCCCAGGGGACGTTCAACCACTTCCGGTGCAAGAGGGATCCCGCGGAAAAGCAGCGGCGCCTGGACGAGGAGGCGAGCGTCCTGAACAAGTACCGGGAGCTGCGCGAGTACAGCCTGGGGGTCGACGTGAAGCGGAAGATCCTCCACTTGCTGCCCGGCCTCGTGATCGTGGTCATCGAGCTCGGTTCGTTCCTCATCGACGGGTCGACCACGCTGTACGCGGACGCGGGCATCAACCGGAAGGCATTCGCCATCTTCGGGGAGACCACGATCGCCTACATCTTCGTGTTCATGATCGCCTACGCGGACTACCTGCGCGTCGCGGCGTACCACCAGCTGCCCGACTGGGCGAAGCGCTGGTTCTTCTCGTCGGTGAAGCGGTCGGAGATGAGGACGTTCGTGTCGTCGTGCGCGCTGGTTCTCACCTTGACGCCGTTCCTTTTCGCGCCCATCCAGGTGTTCGTGAGCGTCGCCTTCGTCTCGTCGCTCGCGGACGCGGCGGCCAACCTGATCGGGCGCCGGTTCGGGAAGCGCCGCTTTCCCAAGGGCTCGCCGAAGACGGAGGCCGGCTACATCGCCGGCACGGGCAGCGCGTTCTTCGTCGTGCTCGCGTTCTCCTTCGTGTTCAACTACACGGCCATGCCCATGGTGAGCATCTTCTACATCGCTTGCGCCGCGGCCGTCATCTTCTTCGTGATCGACGCGTTTTCGAAGAACGTGTCCGACAACATCCTCAACCCGCTGCTGACCGGCGCCGCGATGATCGCCGTGCTCTTCTTTCTGTGACGTCACGCGCTCGTCTTGAGCGCCGGTGAGAGGGGGATCAGTCCCTGCGCTGCGGGATGCGCAAGAATGCCTTCAGGAGCTTCCCGAGCTTTTGAAGGCTGTTGAGCCTGTGCCCATCGAGATCGGCGAGGTACGCGGGGAAGTCTTCCACGGGCTTGATCTCTCTTGCCTTCTTCACGAGGTGGATGGCGCCGGCCTTGCAAGCCGGCACGCACACCCCGCACCCGATGCACCGGGCGAGGTCGACGCGGGCAGTCTGGTCCTTCACTACTATTGCCCCCATCGGGCACCGCCTGGCGCACGTGCCGCAGCCCGCGCAGGCGTCCGCGTCCACTTTAGCGTGGAAGTTGCTGGCTGCGAAGTCCACGGGACGGGGCACCGCCTTGAGCAGCTCGAGGAACCCGCAGCAATCGTCGCAGCAGGCGCAGATGAAGTTGGGCCGCGCGGTGTTCTCCGGCTGGAGCACCAGCCCCTCCCGCTCGCTCAAGCGGGCGATCGCCAGCATCTCCTCCTTCGTCTTCCTCGCCACGGAACCGTGCTCGATGCCGAACTCGGCGTAGTCGTTGAAGGCCATGCACGTGTCCCGCCGGGCGGTGCGCTTGCACGGGTGGCTGCGCATCTCCTTGTCCACCTTGCAGATGCAGTCCAGCACGCCGCAAGCAGTGCTCTCCTCGATGATCCTCTCGAGCTGGTCGTACGTCGCCACGCCGTGTTCGGGCGTGATGCTTGCCTCTATGGGGATCGTCCTGAACGCGCGCTTGTCGATGGTCAGCATCTCGATGCCGAAGCGGAGGTGGGTGTACGCCGAGCACGTTTCCAGGAAATCCCTGGTCAGCGTCCCCTCCTTCATGCGCTTCGCGCAAGCGAGCTCGTACATGCCCGCCACGAACGGGTGCAGGGAGTACATGAGGGTGCCGTCGCGCCTGGCGGCGAACAACGCGCCCTTGTCCGCGAGGCGATCGAGCCGCTCGTCCAGCCCGGCGGCCGTGGGAAGGGCATCCCCGGGGAGGTCCGATGCCCTCCACCGCTCGAGAATCTCCGTGGCCGGCCTCGGGACGTGATCCAGGTGCAAGGCAAGGAGGGCCTCGTCGGGATCGAAGAAGTACTTCAAGAGCTCGACCTCCACGCCAGACATCGTCCTGGGGAACCGCACCGGCATGGTGTCGAGGTGCTGCTGGAGGGCCCGGTACGGGTCTGGGGGTGGTGGGGCCATGAGCACATGTTCCCCTTGGAACCTAAATAACCTTGCAGCTGTAGCTGCAAGGTGCAGCCTTGCACCTTGCAAGGCAAGGCTTGCAAGGCCCACCTTGCTTGCAAGGTCCACCATAAAGAATGATGATTCCCATGGCCAAATCGGGCATGGTAACGCTCCTCGCAAACATCGGTGCGATCGTCAGCATCGTCCTCGCGGCTCTCGACGCCTTTGGCTACGGCATCGGCTGGGGCTGGTGGGGCTGGTTCGGTTGGATCTGGCTCGCGGTCGTCGTCTTGCTCGCGCTCGGCGTCTTGTACGGCACGGGCCTCTTGAAGAAGTACTTCTTCACGATCGCGACCGAGTTCCTCCCCTTGCTCATCGTCGGCATCATCATCTTCGCCCCGGGCGGGAACTGGGGCGGCCTCGTCCTCATCGTCGCGGCGCTCTTCGACAAGTTCGCTTGAGATAGGCCTCCCGTTCCTTTTTCTCCAATCCAACGGCGCGTTCGACGCGAGGCATATCCTTTATGTACGAGATCCGTCAATCTGGATGGTGTAGCATCGGAGGTACGCCGACCCGTGAAGGGCCAGAAGATACTCGGCATTACAGCGATCGTGAGCACGAGCCTGGCCTCGCTCATGTGCTGGGGATTGCTTGTCGACATACAAGCGATGTACCAGCACAGAGGTAACGAGTTCCTCCACGTCGCCCCGGGTAACTGGAACTCGATCAGCACGACCCTCACCTCGGGCGACCGCTGGATCGTGACGTACCACACGCGGGACACCCCCCTCATGTCGAATTACTTGATGAATGGATCCCAGCACGCAGTTCTCCTGTCTACAGGGCAGATCAACGGGATCATTGAATTCCGCCCTGGCGATGGCGGCCAGTTCGACTACACGGCGCTGTACGACGACACCTTCTTCATCATTTTTTTCAACAACGATGCCCGCGGCGCGGTCATGGAGCTGAGCGCCGTGGAACTGCCCGGGGTGGAAGACGTCCCGATAGTCACGTTTTGAAGGTGTTGAGGAGATTCGGGATTAGCAAGCGCCCCGCGGGGAGCAAGGTACGAGAGACGGGCGCAGGTGGTGGCTGGCTGGGCACGATGGCCGCTGACGGGCTGCGGCTCGTTCCTGTGCTCGCCAGGGGCACGCGATACCTCGCCGTGTTTAGGTAGACGGTGGTGACCAAACGCAAGAATGGTTGACAAATGTGGACATCGTCACCGGGAGCCGCGCCAAGCCGCAAGGTGCGCGTTGCTGGCCCCACGGCCGGGAGCCGATGGCATCTACTACCTGCGGGTGCGGGCGCAAGACGAGGTGGGGAATAACGCGTCGTGGGTCACGCTCTACGAGTTCCGGTACGAGGCCGGGGGGCAGGGGCCTCTTGACCCCGACCAGGCCGTCGTGATCGTTCTCCTCATCTCTTGCGGGGCGGCAATAGGCGTCGCCGGGCTCGCCCTTGTCCACAAGCGGGGCGTGAAGCGGGGATCGCCACCTGGATCCAAGTAGGCCATCACGCGGCGAATTCACCTTCGCTCTTTCTTTTCTCGTCTCTATGGCGAGCTCGTGGCTACCGCTGGGACGAGACGTGGCTGGTGCTTGACAAGTTGAAGGGGAGAAAGGGTAGAACACAAGCACGCCAGGAAAAAAAATAAAAGAGGGGAGAGGGGAGGGCGAATAGCGTTAAAAGCCTTACAGCTTTGCCTTGCGGCGCGGCCATGAGGCGGCGCTATAAAAGAAGTAGGACACCTGGCCGAAGCTGGTGTTCTACCCATGGGTTTTTTGTTTTCAAGGGGTCATCGAAAAACTCGCGGGCAGAATCCAGTTCCCTGCGTGGATCCCGGTCGATCGCCGTGCGGGCGTTCGTCCCAACGCGATGGTTCTGTTTCGTGGTTCACCAATATCCATTATTAACCGATTGATACCCGTTCCGAACCCAATTTCTGGTTTCTATGTGGCGATTCATGGTTATAAAGGTTTCGCAATAGCACATTTTTTTTTTGCGAGAGCCGCAAAGCCGTGCTTTCGTGACTACAAAACGCGATTGCCCCACCAAGCTCGCGTCGTAACTCGGCCTCCGGCGATCCCACCATTGCGAGATCTGCAGCTCCGCTATGGGATTTTCGCAATCCCGCGAACCGCCTTCGATCCGGCCGATGAACCCCCTACCGATCTGGTGGTGGCCTTGCTTTAAAAGATTATCCATTCACTTCAAAAGACTACCCATTCACTTCAATACGATGCGAGGCTCGTCGCGACCAGCGAACCCGACGCGATCACCCGGCGCGCGAGTGCTATTTCGTTGAGGAGCTTGAACGGGCGACCGACCTCTATGACAGCTTGAACCGGGTCGTTTCGAATGCCAGGATGGAGAGCCCGGCCAGCTTGATCGGCAAGTAGAGCGTGTAGGCCCCGACGAGCACCGACGTCCCGAGGTTGTTAGTGATGTAGTTCAGCGTGTTCCCGTTCACGAGGAAGCTCGCCCCCATGTAGATGAGGATCCCGAAGAAGATGAGGCCCTCCACCCCCCCGCCCCCCGCCCTTAATGCGAACGCATCAACGTTCGCGTTGATGCGTGCCAGACCACTGGATTCATTTAACAACCACATCATTCAGACACAAGCATTTTTTAGATGGTTTTCAACCAGTATAATATGGTACTCCCCGGCATCCTCGACCCCACCACCTGTTTCTTGGTGCGCGACGAGGAAAGCTGCACGTTTTCGCCAGATGGCCGATTTCTTGCGAGGGTTGTCCGCGACAGTTGTATTTCGGAACCAGCCTCGGTGATTACTATGATTTCTTCCACATCACTCTGGAAATACAAGAGTTTAGAATAACTAGTGCTCGCTTGTATCTCAATATCTGGGGGGTCTCGAACACGATCAACTTCCAATTATGGACTCTAACTATGTATGAACTAAGTCCTTCGATCCAATAAATTTACTACATTCCTTTTCTTTATAAACGTGCGCTTGTTTTTTTCGTTCGATGGC
>JAFGBX010000180.1 GCA_016932935.1 Promethearchaeota archaeon
CCGTCGTCGCCATCCTCTGTACTTGTGGCTTCGCGTATTCGATCGCCTTGCGGCCGCTGGAGTTCTGGATGCTCACGGTCGACGAGGAGATCGCGAGCTATCTCGGCTTCGTCGCATACGCGATGATCGCGTTGGTATTCATCCTGCTCTTCGTTATCTACGTGAAGATCTGCACCAGCGCGCCCGTTGGATCCGACCTCTGGAAACGGTCGCTCGCCGTTATCTTCGGGCTGACCATCCTCGTGCTCTTTCTCACCCTTTTGAACAACCAATTTTCTAAAGAGGGCGGATACGTCGGTTGGATCGGCCCCTTCTGCTCGCTGGCCGGCCTCTTCCTCACGAAGTACGGGCTGTCGAAGGGGAAGTGAGCCCCTCCGGCATAAAGGATTTTTTTACACAAATCTGCCATTATCCTTTTTTTCCACTTCCAACTCCCGTCGAAAGGCGCGGAGCCCGAAGCAAGGCAATAATGCCCAAAATATTTCCTTCGAGGAAGGATTTTAAACGAAGAGGACAACTTGCATCATACCACTTCATCTCCAAAAGCGATAGTATTGGGTCGGGTAACATGGAAGAACCGCAAATATTGGACGAACAAGCAACGAACGAGCTGCAAGTGAGAAGGTCGAAGCCGGGAACCAAATCCCCGGGAGGAAGGAAGAGAAAGGTTAGCGGGGTGCTCGTTACCTATATCATCGTGCTCGCCGTTTTCGTCGTCGGCGTCATCGTGTGTAGCATCGACGGTGGAAGCCTCGACTTGCAGATAACCAAGTTTTTCTCAGATCTTGGACATAAAAAGCCACTGAACCCCGACGGGAGCCCGAATTTCTGGTACCAGCTCGGTACCTTCTTCGATCCCGATCTCACTGAAGAAGAGTTCTGGACGCAAGGGTTGATGGGCCAGATGATCAGCTACGTGGTGATCATCATCGCCATCCTCGCTATCTTCGTCCCCATGATCGCGTCCGGCATCGAGAAGAGCAAGGCCAAGAAGGAGAACAGGAAACCGGTCGAGGGGGGGAGCATGCGGTACTACAAGTACGGCTGGCTCATCGGTTTCGTGGGTATCCTCGTCCCGCTCGGGATCAACCTGGCCTTCAAGTACATCTGGGGCAGGCCGCGCCCGGACGATGACTTCACCAACTTCATCCCCTGGTTCATCCCGGCAGGGATCGACGCGGGCGAGAGCTTCATGTCGGGGCACACACAACAAGCCACACTCGTTACCGGTCTCGCGCTCGCGTTCCTCGGCTCCAGGAAGAGGGGCTTGTCAATCGTGTTCGGCATCGGATCGGTGATCCTCGTCGTGCTCACGGGCATGGCCCGCATGCTCACGAACGACCATTACTTCTCGGACGTCCTGTGGGGCGGGTTCACGGTCTACTCGATAATGCTGATCGTGTACTACGCGATCATCGACATACCAGGGCAAGAGCGCATCCACCGGTACAAGCGCACGTACACGCCGTTCAACGAGGGCTACAAGCTCGTGCTCGACGGGAAGGCGAAGCTCAAGGAGAGCCCCGACGAGGGGCTCAAGCTGGTCTCCGCGGGCCTGGAGAAGTTCGCGGTCGCGAAGGCCGCGGCGGAGGACATCAACAAGCACCACCGCGAGTTCGAGAGCTTCATCGGCCGCGTCGACGACCTGGCGTCCCGGCTCGGCACGCTTATCAACGAGTACCAGTCTGTCGGGGGCAAGAAAGAGAACCTCGACGCTTACCTGTTGAAATGGAGCTACGTGTGCTGATCGCGCTTTTTCTCCTCTTTATTCCCTTAACGCGCTCCCACCCCCCTTCCCGTGCCAACCATTCCGTTCTCGATTCGTTCTTCCCCGCTCGACAACCTTTTTTACCAGAAGCGGAAAACAACTTAAAGAAGCACTGCAATTCTGCCATCCAATACTGGAGGTGTGTTGACATGGAGGAACCACAATTCATAGATGAGCCCGCCATTGCCGAGCCCAAGGCACGTGCAATTAAGAGGCTGGGAAAGCCTGCGGGCGGGAAAAAAGCAAAGATGAGCGGGGCCGCGCTGTCGTTCGTGATCGCCCTCATCGTGTTCGCGTTGGGATTGGTCTTGTGCGTCATCGAGGACGGGGCCTTGAACGCCCAAATTACGGGCTCCTTCAAGGACAATACGGATCTCGACCAGCTCGGCGGGTTCTTCGTGCCGTTCTTGGTCTTCACCATCGACTTCACCGGGTGGGCCACAACCGCCCTCGGAACCTTGTTCGGCGAGCTGGCGATCATCATCGGAGCCGTCCTGGTCATCATCTCCTTCGCCGCCGGCCAAGGCGAGATCGGCAAGGCCACGAAGGAGAACCGCAAGCCCGTGATGCCGTCGAGCGCCAAGTTATACAAGTACGGCTGGCTGCCGGTGCTCCCGTTCTTGATCGGCGCGGGCATCTGGCTGCTGCTCTGGCTCCTCGGCATGAGCGATTTGTTCTCGATACACATGGTCATCGCGACGTCGACCACGAGCCTGGCGCTGGCATACATCGGGTCGAGGATGAAGGCACTCGCCATCGTTTTCGCGTTCGCTTCGGTCTTCTACGTCGTGATGATGGGCATCGCGCGCATGGCTGCGGGCGCTTCCGATTTCCTGGCCGTGCTACTCAGCAGCTTCGTCACGTTCGCGCTGGTCATGTTCACCTACTTCTCCGTGCTCGACGTCCCCGGGCAGGAGATGATATTCCGCCACCAGCGCACTTACAGCCCGTTTAACGATGGCTACAGGCTCCTCCTGGAGGGCAGGGCTGCGATCAAGGAGAACAAGGCCGAGGGGGTCAAGAGCGTTTCCGCCGGGCTGGAGAAGCTCGCCGTGGCGAAGGCCAACGCCGAGGACATCAACAAGTACCAGCACAACCTCGGGGCGTTCATCGCTCGCGTCGACGACATCACCAGCCGCGTGGGGATCCTCCTGCAGCAGCAGCCGATAGACCCGAAGGGCTGGAGCTATCTCTGCTAGGGCGCGTGCGATTCCTCCCGATCATCATCCACCCGTACTCTTCTTTCTTTCCGTGTGTGCGAGCCGACCATCCCCGTCCGCAAAACTCACAGGATCATTAACGTCGATCACGTGCACGGAACCGCGAGCGCCTTACTGGTGGAAGAACGTATCTAGGCATCTCGTCTTCGGGACGTAGTTGAGCAGCTTCCTCAGGACTGGATCCTTCGAGAAGACGGCCTCGATGATCTTACGGTCGATGACCATCGACGAGACGCTGTACCGGCCGTGGCGGCCGTTCGAAATGACATGCAAGTCGATGACGCCGTGATCCCGCAGTTCTTTCAAGATCTGCAACAACCGGCGGTCGCCGATCGACGTGGTGATCTCGTCAGACTGTCGCATCAGCTCGTGGTAGATGCCTAGGAGCGAGCCCGTGTTGACCGCGCACTTGTTGTACGCCTGGGTGTTCGAGATGCCGATGATGACCAGCTTGAACTGGTCCGGCAGCGTTCCGAGGAAGTTCTTCGTCGCGTCGAACTCGAGACTGTCCCTGGCGATGAGGACGTGATCCGCGTCGATGAAATGAGACTCTTTATGCTCCGCGACCTCGGCTGCCTTCAGTAACAAGGCGATCGCCTTCCGAGCGTCGCCGTCCTCCTTTGCCGCCAGGTTGGCGATCGTCGAGATTATCATGCGGTCGTACGCGCCGTCATTGAAGGCAAGCTCGGCCCGTTCCATCAAGATGTCCTCGAGCTCGGCGGTCGTGTATGGCGGGAACACGATCTCCCCCGCGTTAAGGCTCGACAGCACGCGGATGCCCAGGAAGGTCTTGAAGCGCAGGTCGTTGGAGATGCCGACGACGGACACCCTCACCAACGGCTCCTCCTCGGAGAGACGGGTTAGCATGTAGAGCAGGTCGTCCTTCTCGCGTGACCTCACGAGCAGGTCGATCTCGTCGATGATCGCGACCAGGTTGCGGCGGTCTCGCTTGAGCAGTGTCTTCAGCGTCTCCAGAACCTGGTCGGTCGCGAGCCCGGTCTTCGGCACGTCGAGGCCGAGATCCTCGCACATCTTTGCGAGGATGCGGTACTTCGTGTTACACATCTTCACGTTGATGTAGATCACGTGGGGGGGGACGAAGCCGCCAGCCGCTCCCCGCGAGACGATCTTGCCCGCGACGTGCCGCGTGATCAGCGTCTTGCCCGTCCCGGTCTTGCCATAGACGAGCAAGTTGGCGGGTGCCTCGTTACGCATGCAGGGAGCGAAGTACTTGACGAGCTGCTCGATCTGCGCGTCCCGATGGTTCGGATTGTCGGGCTTGTAGGAGGCCGAGAGCACGTCACGCCCCGCCGCCGCCACGTCGCCCTTCTCCTTGAAGATCGTGCTTCGTTTGTTGAGGAAGCCTTCCACCAATATATCCGTGTAATCGACATCGCGGCCATCCATTTCCCGTTCACCAGTCCCGCATCCGTTACCCGCGTTCCCAGCCCGAACGCGTCGTGCCAGCACGCGCCACCAGGCACGGCAGCGTCATTCGCGCCATTCATCGCGAGTGGTACCCGCATCAGAAGAGTGCGCGCCCGCGTGGGAATCGTGCCCCCGCCAGGAAGTCATGTCGACATCGACTTCACTACGCTTTTCTCTTCGTCATTTCATACAGTTCCGTGGGCGATATTTAATCAAATCTATTAAAACGCTATTATCGAATTCATTAACACGCGACATCGGCAACCTTTTAAGCACGTGGCCAATCTGGGTCGATGCCCGCATTTTTTGCCACCCTGGTTTAATAATCGCGTAATAAAGGCCTATCAACCCCGCGCCTAGCGCCCGCGGATTTTGTCGACGTGCCGCGCCGACCACTTCGAACAGAACGACGTGGCCTTCGCACCCGTTCTCGTCGAGCCGGGTCAATAATACCTGGCAATCGCGTATTAAAACTTGCTTGTCGCCCCTCGTGCCAGCAGGGAACGTGACGTCACGGGGGCTGATCGGCGGTGTGCCCACCCCCAACACACCCTCCCCCGAGGCCGCCTCGGGGTGGGGAGGCCCGTGGGGCTCTACCATCCCACCGCCTCGAGGGCCTGGTCGGTCGCCACACGTGCCTTCGGGAGGGGATCCTCCCCGTTCGACCACGGAGTGTTAAAAGTCAAGGCGTTCCTTGGTACTGTGTTCCCAATGACAAACTACCCCCGGATCACGTGGTACGATTACAAGGGGAAGAAGACTCCCTACCAGATGTTCTTCGAGGCCATCGATGCGATGGGCGAGGGCGTCCAGGGGATATTCACCACGTGGCTGGCAAAACAGACCACTTGCGAGTACATGCTATGGAACTACATCCTTGACTTCCACGAGACCGGCGAAATCGTGCAAGAGGACACGGAGTTCTCGGCGAGGGGCAACGAGATACACAACTTGCTCGCGTTCGGCACGACGGAATCGCTGATGGAGCGGTACCGCGACGGGAAGTCGTACCTCCAGTGGCGGAACCCGGACGAGCTCCACAAGTACCAGCGGCAGCGGCTGTCGTCAGTCTATGACGGCAAGATAACGGAGTACGCCCTCGTCGGGGAGGTGTCGGGGCTGAAGGTGCGTGGCACGTTCGACGCGCTGGAGCTCGACTCTGGGACGCTCATCGAGATCAAGACCCGCGCTCGTCCCACCCTCCCCTACGTCCACGAGCGGAAGAACAAGATGCAGCTGCTCACGTATTACTTCCTGGCCAAGAACTACGACAAGAGCCTCAACGAGCCCAGCTTCCCGGCGGACACACTGTCCGACTACGCGAGGATCCGGTACTACTACCAGGCTGACAGGCGGCTTCTCGGCGAGATCGTCGTCCACGTGCCCTACGAGGCCGAGCGCTTCTTGAAGGCCGTCGAGTACTACAAGGAGTTCTGGTTCGGCAAGCGCCGGCCGACCTTCTCGCTGAAGTACTGCATCTACTGCCGGTTCACGAACTCGTGTTATTATTACAAGAAGTTCTACCGCCACCCGCCCCAGAGGCCCGAGTCCAAGGAGGAGGGAAGCAGGGAGGGGAACTGAGCGGCGCGCTGGTTCAAGGATCCTGGGGGTGGATGATGACCTTCAAGCTCCCGCCCTTCGGCTGGGCGGTCAGCACGAAGCCCTCTTGAGTCCTCACGAGGGGGAAGACCTGGGTGACCATGTCTTTCACGTTGATGCGCCCGTGCTGAATCCAGCGCAGCGCGGTCTGCAAGTTCCTGAAGTCCGCCGCGTACGAGTGCGTGATGGTCACCTCCTTCTGCCACAAGTTCCAGATGTTTATCTCGGAGTTGACCTCGGGGTTCGTCGGAGCGAAGAAGAGGATCGTGCCGCCGGCGCCGACCGCCTCCAGGGACTGCTTGACGCACGCGGGGACGGGCGCGGTCATGACGACCACGTCGGCACCCCTGCCAGCGTTGAGCTCCTTGAACCGATTCGGGACGTCCTCGGTCGCGATTATCGTGGCACTGGCCCCGAATTTCTTGGCGACATCAAGCCGGTCTGTGTTGATGTCGGAAACGGCAATAAAGCCAGCGCCGTTCACGCGGGCTGCTTGCAGGTGCAAGAGACCGCTGAGGCCGGCACCGATGACCAGAACGGACTTTCCCCCTGCTGGGGACGCCCATTGCTGGCCCCGCACCACGCACCCGAGCGGCTCCACGAACGTGCCCTCGTCGAAGGACACCGAATCAGGGAGCTTGAGGATCCCGCGGTCGACGTTGATATCGGGCACGACGACATACTCCGCATACGCCCCGTAATTGTTCTTGAATTTCGTCGACTGGAGCGTCTGGCAGGCGGTCGTGTGGCCGTTGATGCACGCGCTGCACGTGTTGCACGGGACGTGGTGCGTGACGACGACCCGGTCGCCGACTTGCACCTTCTTGGCCGCTTTGGAACCGGCCTCGGTGACGACGCCCGTGCACTCGTGGCCGAACGCGCCGATGCCGCCCGGCCGCCCCGCCTTCTTGATGCGGTACCACTCCATGACGTCGGAGCCGCACACGCCGCAGGCCATGACCTTGACCTTGGCCTCGCCCGCGTCCACGGGGACGTCGTCGACGTCTTCGACGCGGATGTCGCTGTTCTTGTAATACACGGCAGCCTTCATATGGATTGCACCAGTCCGGGATTCGTGAAGGAACGTGGTTGGAAAAAAAAGTACCAATAGAGTTATTCGAGCTTGCAAGCCTCGCCCGCGCAGCTCTTGTATACCTCCATCGCCTCTTGCGGGTTCTTGTTGTCGTGCACGACCGCCCGAATGGCCTTGATCATGCCAAGGGGGTTTTCATCCTGGAATATATTTCGGCCCATGTCGACGCCGACCGCCCCTGCTTGGACTGCCTTGAATGCCATTTCGATCGCCTCGGGCGGGCTGGTGTGCTTGCCACCAGCCATGACCACGGGCGTGGGCGCACATGCCTTGATCAGCTTGTCGAACTCCTCGCAGTAGTACGTCTTGACCATGCGGGCGCCAGCATCCTGGCAGATGCGGGAGGCGAAGGCCAGGTACCGGAGGTCGCGGGCCATGGCCTTGCCGACCGCCGTCACGGCGAGGACGGGCATGCCGTAGTCCTCCGCCTCGTTGATCATGTCCGTCAAGTTCAAGATCGTCCGCTGCTGGTTGGACGAGCCGATGAACACGCTGACGGCCACGCCGGCGCAGTCCATACGAACCGCCTCCTTGATCGAGACCGTGATCTGCTCGTCGCTGAGCTCCTCGAAGAGCACGCTGTTCCCGCCGCTCACGCGGAGCATTATAGGCTTGGAGCCCATGTATTCTACGGGGATGTTGTGCCGGACGGCGCCGCGGGTCGTCATCAAGCAGTCGCAATACGGCATGAGCATCTGGATGGTCTTGCTCATATCCCGGAGGCCGCTCGTCGGGCCTTGGAAGTACGGGTGGTCGATCGCCAACATGACCGTCCGATTGTCTTTCGGGCAAATGATCTTGTTCATCCGGCTCTGGATCCCCACGTCCACATAAGTGTTGACCATTTTTTCGATGCACCTCGCCTTTCAGAGAGCTTGAGCCAAAACCGATTGAAAGGAATGGAGATATGATATATATCGAACGAGGTGGTTTTTGAAACCTTCCATCGCAAACCCGTACTGGACGCCGGTGGAGGTGGACGCACTGAGCAGCTTCGCGGTTACTCTCAAGCACCTGGCCGGAAGATGAGGTACCCCTTCTCGATCAGCCACTTGTGGAACTCGTGCGTGGTGTGCAAGCAGTTGGAAGCACAGATCGCCCGGATCTCCTCGTATTTCGGGGATTTCTCGACTTCCTTGTCCAGCAGCATCTGGATGGGGCACTTGACGTCCTTGCAGTACTCCCGTCTCTTGTACTCGGCAAACCCGGCTGGAACGCTCATATGACCGTATCGGGATACCTATAAGAAAAACTTGTGGGACGGCCTGGAACGGGGCTTGAACGCCCGTCGGAACGCCATCGTCCCCCCGTCCCGTCCGATGGCCGAGGTAAGTAGGATTTACCGGAAAAATGAACCCAACTCCCCCCACGCGAGGTCGCAAGCCATCCATCCGCCCGCAAGCCTCCTTGCGCGGTTGATGGCCGCCGAGGGAGAACAGAGGGTAAAGCATTTGCGTCCCCGCCCGGAGCGGAAGAGTCATAGCACCCGTCGGAGGCGATGCCATCAAATGGCTGACATCGTCGGGCACCAACGGAATGCATCCCTTTCTGTCCAGCACGCTCGCCGATAGCGTCGAGAAGGTGGCCTAGATAATCAACAATCGGGAGGAGATAAATCAAAGATAAGATTATATATCTCCAAGTGGATCTGGGATCAGCCACTTAATCCATGATTGCCGGCTGATCCAGGCTTCGCATTCCGCGATTGGAAATATCTGGTGTTCTTGCCTCAGAAAAAAGCATCCCTTCGTGAGCGAGATGTTCGACGACGAGCGGAAGGTTCTGAACGTGCAATGCCCCGTGTGTAACGCGAAGCAAGAGGTGGAAGTCCCGACACGCGTCATCCGAGAGAACATCAAGGGCGTCTCCACCATAGCCATAAACGCTCAATGCGGCCACGGCTTCCACATCTTCGTCGACAAGAACTTCGCGATCAGGGGCTACCAGCGGAGCGACTTCGACGTCACCGCGATCGGCGTCGAGACCACGCAGGTGCAGAACTACAGCCTGCCCGGCATCGTCAAGATGTTCGGCGAGGAGCCGTTCGCACTCGCCATGCGCGCCATCCTGCTGAACCAGAAGGCCATCCTCATCGGCAGCGACCCGCAGATCCTCAAGTCGCTCTTCATCAACTTCATCTCGCTGTTCGAGCGGGAGCTCCAGGACTCCGCAGACGCGATCGAGATCATGTCCAAGGAGGAGTACGAGCACCAGAACCCGCTGCAGTACCAGGCGAACCTCGTGATCGACCTCGACTTCTCCGTCGTGAAGAACAACCCCTTCCAGAACGAGAAGGCCAAGATCGAGAGGGAGCTCTTGAAGCAGAGCCTGAACGTGAAGAACGTCGAGCAGCAGAAGGACGAGCTCAAGAAGCGAATCTCCCGCATCTTCTTGTACGCGAACGTCATGCTCAACTTCATCTACCAGGGGATGGACAACTTCAAGGACATCAAGAACACGATGAAGAAGAAGGACAAGAACATCTCCCAGGACGAGCTGGACCTGGCCTGGACGATCGCCAACTCGCGATACACGAAGCTCTTGAAGTGAACCACGCGGCGCCCTTGCACCGCCTCCATTCTCCCGATGCCCGCCCGTCCCTCGGCAACCCTTGAGGTCGAGCTTTAATAAACGCGTTGCATGATTGAGGTACATGTGTCCGGATGAAGCCAACCCGCCCGCGCCGGATGATTTCAAGGCGAAGCTGCTGTCGGAGCTCAAGCAGCAGCTCGCGGGCGAGCTGAAGGAGGAACTCAAGAAGGAGCTCGCCTCGAGCGTGAGGACCGAGCGGAGGTCGCGGGCCGAGAAGGAGAAGCGGCCCGACCTCCCCGACGTCGAGGTGAAGGAGGACAACGCCGTCATCACGTCGCTCGGAAACCTGCCGCTCCCGAAGGGAATTCTAAAGTCGCTCGGGTGGGGGAAAGGGGACGTCATCGAGCTGAAGGTCGATGCGGGGAAGCTGTCTGCGACGCGCATCGGCCACACGAGCGCCGTCCCAAAGGC
>JAFGBX010000181.1 GCA_016932935.1 Promethearchaeota archaeon
CCCGACGCAGCCGATCAGGTCTACCCTCGCACCGAGCGACCCGAGCGCGCGGGCGATGTTCGGGCCGAAACCGCCGCCGATGTGTTTCTTGAGCACCCGTTCGACGTTACAGCTCGAACCAGCAGTGTCCCCCACCTTCTTGGCAAAATCCGACATGGAGGCCATGACCGTGAAGCGGTCGACGCTGTCACGCTTCGACACGAGGGAATACAGCGAGTCCACGTAACCATCGACGCCGACGCACGTCCTGATCTTGTCGAACCGGGCCTCCACGGCGGCGCGGTCCGCGACCTTCCGCTGTACCCTGCCGAGGGCCTCCCACGTTGCGTCCTTTCCAAGCATTTGCGGGTACTTCGTGTAGTCCATGGGGTTCGCCAGCGGTCAAGTCTTCTTGGCGAGCGAGGGGATGTACTGCCCTATGAAGCTCTCGATCTCCTTGATCACGGCCGCCGGGTTCTCGAGCATGATGAAGTCGCCCCCGTCCACTTGCACGACGCGCGACCGCGAGATGCGACCGACCGAGCCCTCGCAATCCTTGAGCGATACGAAGCTGTTCTCCTTTCCTAGGATGAAGTCGACGGGGGTCTCGATATACTGCGTGTCAGACGACATGTCCACGGACGAGACCTCCTTCAGCCATCCCTCGATGATCGATTGCCTTTTCTCGAACTGCTCCTTCAGGCCCATCTTCTCCACCATCTTCAGCCTGGTGTTGTCGAGTACGCCCTTGTAGAGCTGCTTGTACTTTGCTTTCAGCTTGGCCTTGTCAGCGATGTTGATGGCGATGATGCCGTTGCAGCGGATCAGGTCGTCGATGTCCGCCTGGAGTGCGGCCAGGGCACCTAGGTTGTCGGCAACGATAAAAAAATCTGACTTGATGTTCAGCTCCTCGACGATGGCCTTCAACTCCTTCGCGAGGATCCCCGGGGCGAAGCCGGAATCGACATTGAGGCGGCTCTCGCCGAATCCCTTCCAATCGAATCGATAGCACTTGAAGTTGCTGCTGAAATGGTCAACGAGCGGCTTCCAGACGGTGAAGTCCGCGCCGATGCCGTGGACGAACAGCATGGCACGATCGCCTTGGCCCTGGACGTCGAACGAAACCTCGTTCGCAGCGATGACGATAACGGGCATGGTTCAATCGAAGCCTCCTTGTGGTGGCTCTGTGAGAACTCGCATTTCCCGCTTTCTATGCCACCTCTGACGTTATAAATCTCGCGAAGCTCACTTGTCCGGCACGCCGACCCTGAAGGGGATGCCGACGACCGTGCCCTCGAGCACCCTGTCCCCGCGATCGTTGAAGCATGACATGGCGAACGTGACGCGCTTGCTGTCCTTGTCGACGGCCGTCACGGTGCCAACGGCGGTGATCTCCTCGTCGAAGTACACGGGCTTGAGGAACGAGAACGTCATGCTCTCCGCGAGGTACCCAGGCCCGGGGAAGACATCGCCTCCAAAGTGGCAGATCATGCCCCCGACGAGCAGCCCGTGCGCGATCGGCCTCTTGAACCGCGTGTGCTTTATAAAGTCGTTGTCGTAGTGGAAGAGGTTGTGATCCCCGATCAGATCCCCCATCATCCTCGTTTTCTCGGCGGTGAAACGCCGCTTGAACGTCCGCTGCATTCCCACGGCGAACTCGTCGATGGATCGGCCGATGTACACCATGCTCATCACGGCTGCAATAGGTACTTGAATCGGCGAGGCCTTTTCAATGTCGATGGACGCGACCCGCGCCTTCCCGGCCTGCCTGACCATCGACGACGCCCCGTCGGAGGACACGACGCGAAAGCTGTCGGCTCTCGAGGCGCGAGGGATCAAGGCGATCTGGTTCTGCCGGGGGGAATACCTCGACCGGCGACCCGATGTCGCCGTGGCCATCATCCAGAAGGGCCACGTGCTCGGAAACCACTCGTGGAACCATCCCGCTTTTTCGAGCATGCGGCTTTCGAAGGCGAGGGCGCAGATCCAGCGAACCGAGGCTCTGATTGACCTGGCATATTCTCGGGCCGGGATCCCCCGCCCGGCAAGGTTATTCCGCTTCCCGTGGGGGGACAAGGGCGCGGGGACGCACCTGGAGCGCCCCCCCGAACCGGCCGGTGCCGAGCGGGTTCGCGCGCTCCAGGCCATGCTCCGCGAGTTCGGCTTCGTGCAGCCCGCCTTCGATGGCGTCGCCTTCCCTCCTTACCCATTCTACGACCTGGCCGGGGATGCGGACACGTGGTTCACGTTCGATGCAATGGAATGGGTGCTCGTGAGCCGCAAGCCCCGGGATGGCATCGACAGCCTCGATGCGGTGCTTGCCCGGATCGATGCCCATCTCCGGGCAAAGCGCCACGACGTCGAGGCTCGCGACAGGGGCGAGGTCGTCATCGTCCACGACTTCGAGGCCACGGCTCGCACCTTCACCCCCATCGTCGACCGCCTAGTCATGAACGGTGCATCATTCTCACTGCCCCACGGGATGCTCGGTCATCGCGCGGGTGGCGGCGGCCGTTGAAGAAGATATAATAAGGAACACATGGAACCGGCGGGAATCATGCGGCCACGGCAGCGAAGGCTACTCGTGGTTCGCTGTCTCCCCTCCCTGGGGCAGGGTTTACCCCCGGGGTTTATGTGGTTCCCGGCTCACCTCCCGGGGGCATAATTCATGCACCTCGCCTCGGGGTGAGGCAGGCGGGTGCTACCTAGAAGAAGTCTTGGAATTCCTTGATGCGCGAGCGGAGGGTGACCTCCGTGATGCCGCACGCGATGGCGACGTGTTTCTGCGGTTTGTTCTCCCCCGTGCGCCTGGTGGCGAGGTAGATGGCCGCGGCGATCAATCCCTTTGGATCCTTGCCCGCGTTGTTCCTGCCGGCCTCGAACGCGGCGAGCAGCTTCTCGGCGACGCACTGGGCCTCCGGCGAGACGCCTATGGCGCTCGCATACCGAGGTAGCAGCGCCACAGCGTTTATCTTAGGCACCTTGATGCCGAGCTCGTTGATCACCACGCGGTAACAGATGCGGATGTCTCGATCTGTCGTGGTAGGCATCTCCTCGTAGACCTCGTTCACGGATCGCGGGATCTTGCTCATGCGGCACGCGAGATACACGCAAGCACCCACGAAACCATTGATCGAGCGGCCCCGGAGCACGTTGAGCCTCTGTATCTTCTTGTAGACCGTCGCCGCCGTCTCCGCCACGATGCGCGGCAGGGACAAGTTGGTGCAGACCCGCTTGATTTCGTTCACGGCGATGAGGAAGTTCTTCTTCTCCCAAGACAAGCGCGAGTTCCACTTGACGGCACGCTTCAACTGGGCACTGCTGTTCTTGTCGGTCGCCCGGACGACGGTCGTCCAGCTAATGTCCGACAGTGCCGAGATGGGACTGCCGTTGTGCTTCCTGCTCTCCACCTCCTCGGCGGTGAAGGCCCGCTTCTCCTGGGAGAAGTCGAACGAGCCCTCCTCGACCACCGTGCCGCAAGTAGAGCAGATCAGTTCCCCCCTGTGCGAGTCCTCGATCAAGTTCCTGCAGCCGCACTCGGGGCACGTACCGGGATCCTTCCGTATTAACGCCTTCTCGCTAAGCACTCCCGTTAACGAATGTCTTGCCTGCATTTTTCCTTGTTCCTTTTCTGTTCGTTTCGCTGATGGATGAACTACCGCAACCAGGGAAATGGGATCGACCCGCTTGTTACCGTGTATCTTTATGTTTTATTCATTGACACATATGTTTCTTGGACAAGGTCATTGTAGAAACCCAATCGTGATGCATGATCCACTCCCAGCCTCGATATCTGAAGGATTGCGAGCCCGTTTCTTGTCCGATGGCATCAATCTCACTAGATCCGGGCTTCTCGCACGATGCCGATGCTTTACGTGAAGGAGAAATGAGTATGAAGAGGGGACTCGCTCCCACGCGTGCCGTCGGAAAATTTAGGTTTCGTTGAGGGAGTTGTTGAGGAGAGGGAGTTTGGTTTTTTGGGAGGGAAGGATTGGGTTGATGGAGCTGGTTCGTGACAGCAACCCCGCGTAGGAGGGAGTCCTCAAATGATTGTGTGGCATGAGCACATTTGAACCCGTATCATCCGAAAGTGGACACTTTCCCTTCCCCGCGAAGACTTGAATGCTGGCCCCTCGCAGATGATCATCATGCATTTCAAGTGCAACGGGTGTGCCACCCCTTGCTGCGCGACCCGGGAGGGCGAGGACAAGAAGATCATGCTCTTCCCCGAGGAGGTCGCGTTCCTCGAGCACCAGGCAGTAGAACTGGCCCGACCTTTCGCCGTCTTGGAGGACATGATCTTCCCAGACATCAAGAACCGTGTCATCCTGGTTGGTTCCTATCGGATCTACCTGGAGATGCTGCCTTCCAATGCCTGCGGCTTCATGCGCCAGGAAAACCACTGGTGTATGATCCAGGAGTTGTTAGGCCTCGAACAGAAGCCACTCGTGTGTCAGGCATACCCGATCGCGATCAAGACCGTCGACGCCACGACGAAGGAGTACTTCCTCGACACGGGCTGCCCGTTCATCGAGGAACACGTCGTCGCCTACGCGCGCATGAAGGATCTCACGACCGTCGTCGAGGTCGAGGGGTTCCTGCGGGAGAACTTCCCCGTCGAGTTCCGCGCGGCGAACCAGATCGTGAACAGACTCGCTTGGATCCCCTTGCGGCTCCGCCAGCTCGAGCAAGAGGGGAAGATCCAAGTGCCGGACGAGTTCACCGCCGAGGAATGGGCCGAGGCGCTCCCGGCGTGGGACAGGGTCGACTTGATCCCCGGGAACGAATGAGAAAGGGGATCTGCACCGGCTTCACGGTGCTCAGCACACGCGTGGGATGGGTTCGCCCAATGGCATCGCCAGGATCCTCGTGCCGCCGACCCGCGTCTTCACAAACACCTTCCCAGGCTTCTCCTTCGACGCCTGGCCGATCACGACGGCGCCCTTTGCCTCCGGCAGACCCCGGAGCTCCGCCACGAGCGCCTCGCCCTGCCCGCCCGGCACTGCGATGACCGCCCGTCCCTCCGAGGCCAGCTCGTAGGGGCTCAGGCCAAGCATCTCGCAGGCAGCGACCGTTGCCCGCTGGAACGGCACGAGATCCTCTTCCAGCCAGATGCTCACGCGGGATTTTTCCGCGATCTCGTTCAACGCCATCGCCAGCCCGCCGCGGGTCGGGTCGGTCATGGCATGGGGGGTGTGATTCCTGGCGACGCGTACCACGTTCATCATCACTTGCACGTCTGACACCAATTCGGTCTCGAACGAGATCCCTTGCCGCACTGCTAGTAGCGCGGTGCCATGATCCCCTAGAGTCCCCGTGACAACGATGTCGTCCCCTGGTTGAACGTTGCCATCGACGACGACGTCCGCCCTCTTGGCGATGCCGATCCCCGTCGTGGCGCTGATGACCCCCCGCAGCGTGCCTTTTGGCATGACCTTCGTGTCCCCCGCGATGATCGCGACCCCCCACTGGTTCGCCGTCGCCACGAGCGAGTCGTTGATGCGCTTCAAGTCATCGATGGGGAACCCCTCCTCGACGACGATCGCGTGCGTGAGGGCGATCGGGTCAGCGTTCATCATGAGCACGTCGTTGATGGTGCCGCAAGCAGCGAGCTTGCC
>JAFGBX010000182.1 GCA_016932935.1 Promethearchaeota archaeon
AGATCCCGTTGAATTATTCAGTCGAGGATCTTGAAGATGATTTGAAATTCGTGAAAGAGGCGCCTGATTTTTGAAAAGGGTTGTCTCTGACGCCTCGCCCATCATTGCATTCATCAAGAAGGGTGAGCTTTCTTTATTGAAGACCTTTTTCACGGCAATCCATCTACCAAGTGTAGTTCACGATGAGCTGGTAAATGGGGAAGGCGCAAGTCAACTACAAATCGAATCGGTCAACACGGCCATCAAGGATAAATGGATCGTTGTGGACGCATCGAGTGACACGTCCCAGCTCGACCGGTATCGCATCGGTGGCGGCGAACAAGATGCCATCGCTGTATGTATGAACAAGCCCGAATCGTATCTCTTGCTCATCGATGATAAGAAAGCAAGACAGATTGCTAAGGATCATCACATCCAAACGCTCGGAACACTTGGCATCATCGGATTCGCGTTCACGAAACGGCTTTATGACAAGAAGCAAGCAATGGAGAACGTCCAACGCCTTCTCCGTGAAGGGTTTCACCTTTCGAGCGATGTGATCGTTGCCTTCATATGTTCCCTTGAAAAATCGAATTAAAAAAAATCGGCTAGATTACTCGGTTTCTTGTTCAATAAGGTTCGCAAATCATCATCCAGGGTTTTTCCTTCATTCAATCGCTCGATGAAATAATCTGCCTCTGTTTTTCGCAGCACCAAAGCCCGCGCCACTCGGGAATCGCCCGGTGCATGACCTTCACGCCGACGGGCATCGGGAAATTATTCACGAACTTGCACGGGTGCTCGTTGCACTGGTGGCACAAGTAGTATCCCTTCCCCCTTACGCAATCCCTGATTGCGCAAGTCTCGGCACGCGTGGCGGCGCTGCTGCTGAAACGTGCCATCAAACACCGTGCCACCGCGTCGACGGGCACCGAAGACTCGTCACGATCACCCGCGGGTTTCCTCTAACGACCCGCCCGGCAAAGTCTTGGCTACTTGCCAAGTTTGTCCATTATTATAGTTAGAGTTTTCCCAGGATCTCCTTGAATTTCTCATTCTTGTCCCGCGTGGCGATATTCTCGCCCGTCATGGCCGACTCCCCTCGAACGCGGCGGCGAACGCCCGGGCCTTGTCCACCAGCCGCGGCTGGACGTCGATGGAGACGATCGCGTTCGCGTCGTACATCACCGAGAAGAAGCCCTTCTCGGCCAACACGTGCAGTTTCCGGAGGAGCGTGGTTCGATCGAGGAACCCTTCGAGCTTTTCTTGCAGCTGCTTGAAGCTGGTACCCGGGCTGTCAAGGATCGCCCCGACGATCGCCAGCACGTTCTTCTTGTTCAAGTAGTAGTAGAACCAGTCGAGCTCGGCGTTCGTTCCGTGCTCGAAGTACACGACGTTGTTTTCGATGTGCTCGGTTCTGATGAGCCGGAAGGTCTCGAGCATCTCGATGTGGAGCGCCGCCGTGCGGTAGTCGAGCCCGAGGGCCGAGCGGATCTGGCTCACGTGTATGCCCGGCCTCCTCGAGATCAACTCGAACACCCGCCGCCGGTTCTCGTTGTCGAGCACGGTTTCCCTGGTGAACGCCCTGCGCGGGTAGATGATCCTCTTCCGCACGAGCGAGTCGATCGCGTTCCAGATCTGCTCGTGGCCCTCGTTCCTCAGGGCCCGCCTCGACTCCTCGAACAGGTCTTGGACGTTGAGGGCCCTGTGCTTCTCGATGACTCCCTTCGCGACGGAGAGCACCCTCCTCTCCAGCGAGCCGATGGTTCGCAAGCTTTCGACGAACTTCGCGGGGACCAGCGCTGCCTCGGTGGTTGGCAGTCGGGCGCGTTGTCTTTCGTCCATTGTCAGCTCCCCCTCAGAAGTCCTCGTTGAACTCCGGCTCCTTCTGGCCCAACCTCTCCAAGTAACGCATCCTCTCGCGTTCGGGGACGTTGGAGAGCAGGAACAGCAGGTCGTCGATCGCTCCGGCCGGGATGCCCAGCTCGTCGATCTTCAGCAGGACATCATCAGAGAACACCACGAGATCCAGGGCGCGGGCGCCCCACGCCCCTTGCGCCCCCGCGGCAGCGATCGCGACCTCGCGGCCGCCTGGCACGGGGACGCGGGCTAGCCCCCTCCTCCTCCGCTTGGCCCTGTCGTACGTGGCGATGGACGCGACGATCGCCGCGCCGAGCAATGACATGAGCACGGCCGCCAGGAGCGCGGGATCGATCGCGACCGGGCCGCCGTTCTCGTGCACGACGTACACCTGCATGGTGAATACACTCGAGTCCCCATCGGAATCGACGACGGTCAGCGTGACGACGTACGTGCCGTTCGACGCGTACGCGTGGGTCGGGGAGGCATCGGTCGACGGGGCACTGCCGTCCCCGAAGTCCCACGTGTACGTCAGTGGCGGGTTGCCGCCGCGCCCGGTGAACGTGAAGGAAATCGCCTCGCCGGTCGAGAACACCAGCCCCTCGGCGCTGAACGAGGCCGCCGGGAAGTAGTCCGGGACGTAGCCCGAGTAGTCGATCGTGCGGTTGATCGCCGCCATACCGAGCCCGTAGGGGTCGGTCGGGCCGAAGATCGTCGCGTCCGTGACAGTCTCGATCTGCCCCTCCGTGGAATACGAGGACCGCTTCAAGTACCGGTCGGCCCCGGACGTGGTGTTCTGGTGGAGCATCTCGATGCGCGTCGCATTCCGGGATATCGTCACGGACAAGGTGTCGATCCCGCCCCACGTGTAGTTCATGCCGACAACGCACTCGCTCTCGTTCACGTGGAACGAGCTCGGCGCGTATGTCCAAGGATCCACCGGGCTGTTCCTATGCCGCTGCGTATAGTTCGTCGCGTTGACCTGGGCCTGCCCGAAGGAGGAGAGCATGGCCAGCGCCGTGGCCGTGGTCTCCAGCCCGAGCGGGACGAACGTCGTCGAGTTGATCCCGAAGCTGGAAAAGTCCGTGAGGATGGTCCCGTTCTCCAGCTCGAGGCACGGGGTCACGTTCATCCAGAGCCAGTCGCTGGCCTGGGGGCCGTAGGTCACATTTATCCTCCCGATCCCCGTGAACTTGATGGAGATCGTCGTGGACGGCCACAGAGCGCTCAGCATGGGATAGAGATCCAGGCAACCTGGCGCGGCGTAGTACCGGAAGAACATGTTGAACTGGTTGACTTCCCAGACCGATATCCTGTCGACATTGTCGTACACCGTGCCGTTCTGCATCGAGACGCGGAACACCTCCACCCCGGGATAGGACGTGGTCGCATCCGGGTAGAACTGTGCGGAGCAAGGCGGCTGGAGCAAGAGGGTTAACGACGTGGCCAGGAGTGCCGCGAATGAGATGCTGGCGGTGTGCTTCTTGTGTGCCATTCCGATCGACCTTCATCGTGGGTTCTTTCGTTTCAACGGAGGGGATGGGGCGGGGAGGAGTGCTTAAAGCTGCACCATCGCGCCGCAATGCGAGCACGCGACGGCGGTGCCTTTGTACTGCCCGAAGAGCTCCCTCGTGAGGCTCATGGGGTTGGCGCACGAGGGGCAGCTCTTGATCAAGCACAGCGGTTCCTGGCAAGAGGGGCAGCTGTGCCAGGCTTCCCACGCCGGGTTCTGGACGTCGAAGTACTTCTGGCAGCGGCTGCAGTAGAACTTCTCGACGGTTGCCGCGGGGGGCGTCCTGGACGTCTCTGGCCTGTCGGCGGAAGCCGGAGGCACGACTGCTTGCGGTGCCGTTCCAGGCAGCTTCGTGCCGGCGGCCAGCGCGCTCGTCAGCTGTGCCATTCCGCCGCCCCCGGCGCCGGCGTCGACGTAGGCTCCGGTGCGCTTGGACTTCTCCTTCTTGCCTGCCTTGGCGGGCGCCGCCTTCCTCCTCGATGACACGAGGGCGGCAGCGGCGATTGCGACCACGGCCACGCTTCCCAGCACGATGTAGAGCCAGTTTTCGGTCAAGAAGGCGAGGAGAGGATCCGGCCCGCCTCCACCCGAGATACGAACCACTGCGGCGATGCAGTTGGACGACCGGTTTCCTGCGTCGTTAATCGCGACCACCGCAAAATAATGCGTGCCATCCCCCAGGTCCTCGACCTTGTACGACAGGCCCGCGATCCCTGACGCGACCAGCACGAGGCTCGAGTTGATCCCGTTGATGAAACTCGAATGTCTGTACACGGAATAGGTCAGCGCGTTGCTGGCGGCGGTCCACGAGATCGTGAATGTCCCGTCCGTGTCGGGGGTCGACGCGTCGCTCGTCGCCGTGAACGAGCCCGGGGGAGCGATGACCACCGTGACCGGCAGGCAGTTCGACAAGGTCGTCCCGGATCCGTTCCTCGCTGCCATGATGAAGTAATAGGTCCCGTCCATCGGCACGTGGTACGGGACGGAGGTGACAGAAGTGAAGCCCGCGATGACCAGCGTCGTTGCGTTGATCTCGGTGATGTACTGCATGCTGAAGTACATCGTGTAGTTCGTCGCCCCGCCGGACGCGGTCCAGGTGAGGGTGAAGTTGCCGTCGGCGTCGGGGCTGCCCGCGTCGGGTGAATACAAGGTGAACGGCCGCGGCAGCCGCACGTCGACCGTGATGCCGATGCAGTTTGAGCTCTTGTTCC
>JAFGBX010000183.1 GCA_016932935.1 Promethearchaeota archaeon
GACCACCAAGCAGTTGAATTTCGAGGAGCAAGAGGTGGACGAGCGGGAGCCCCTCCGCGACGTGGAATACCGCCTCCGAAACGGCAAGAGGTGGACGAGCGGGAGCCCCTCCGCGACGTGGAATACCGCCTCCGAAACGCTCGCGGAATATATGGTGGACACATCTTTATCGGCGCGACGTTCGATAACCAAGGGACGGTGGGTCATAAGCTAAGGATGTGGTGGCGCGTCGTGTCCAATGGAGAGACTCGCTGGGCGTACAACTCTATCGACAGGATTCCAGGGACGGCTGAGTGGAACACGCTCATGCCTGGAGCGGGGATCAGGCTATCATGGGACAGGAACCCTTATCTTGCTGCCGGGCCGCAAACAACTAGAGTGGGTATCTTCATCGCCTACGAGTCCTCTGGCACGCCGACCAGCCAGCGACGGGAAGGAATGGTACGGTTCGACGAGTGGCTCGTTCACCATCTGAACGGGGACAGGTATGATAGTATGGTCGATAACTATGGGAGTGCTGCCCGTGCCCACCCGAGCCTCGCCCAGGTATTCGATCGCATCGGTCTTGTCGACAACGTAGATTATGTAAAGCAAGATGACGGGAAAGGACATATGGTTCCCTATCTCACCCGTTCTGGCGAGGAAAAAATAATGCCCTGGTTCGCCTTGTATGCGACCAACCGGGGTAATTTCGAGGGCTCTGGCCAGACGTTCTTGGAGTGGCATCTGCAAAAGTATGGGGCCGCGTATGATGGCTTGCCGGCGGGAGTGCCCGAGAGATACGCCCGATTCAAGGAATGGGCGAGCCACTTGTTCGATCCAAGCGATCCTGGTGAAGCATGGGGAGGTCTTGTTGTCCGACCTTGAAGATGGCAGTCACATCTCATCTTTATTTTTTCTGACTTCCTGGTACTCGCGGTACAAAGTACATCGACGCGATGAGTCGGAGCAGTTTCGTAATCGGGTCTAATCCAGCGAGGATTTTGGAAAAAAAACCTCAACCTACTTTTAATGTTATAAAAGGTTTTATTCATTGCGCGGGTTCGATCACTTGGAATTACTGCTAGGAACGAGTTCACAAAGAGCGAAGGTGATTACTGGCACGACCGTTCCCGGCCAGGTAACGACCGGGCGGGAATGGCACGTGCATGCTGGTCAAGATCACGCATAGCTGCCCCATGAATACTCAACGGTGACGTTCAGGGAAGCAAACATGAGTGACAAGAAAGAAAAAACCGGTAATGTCGAAGCGAAGGCCGAAGCGAAACCAACAGGGGCCGAGGAGAAACCATCCGACATAGGCGTCTTCGTCTGCAATTGAGGCATCAACATTGCAGGCGTGGTGAACGTGCCCGACGTCGTGGAAACTGCCAAGAAGCTGCCCGGCGTGAGATACTGCGAGCAGAACCTGTCCTATTGCACCGAGGCCGGCGCAGTCGCCATCCAGCAGGCTGTCGACGAGCAGAAGCTCAAGCGCGTCGTGATCGCCGCTTGAACCCCGAAGACGCACCTTCCCGTGTTCCAGAGCGTGCTCAAGGCGGCCGACCTCCCGAAGCGTATGCTCGAGTTCGTGAACCTCCGCGAGCAGGACGCGTTCGTCCACATGCACGAGAAGGGCACGGCGACCGAGAAGGCGAAGTCGCTCATCGCGGCGGCGGTCGAGCGGGCCAAGAACCTGGAGGACATCCCGACCGAGGTCGTCGACGTCACGAGGAAGGCCCTGGTCATCGGCGGCGGCGCCGCCGGGCTCCAAGCGGCGCTCGACCTGGCCAACCTCGACTACGACGTGACGCTCGTGGAGAAGTCCCCGACGACCGGCGGCAAGATGGCCAAGCTGGACAGGACGTTCCCGACCGACGACTGCTCGATCTGAATATTGGGGCCTATCATGCTTGAAGCGAACCGGAACCCGAGGATCCGCACCCTCACGTATTCTGAGGTCGAAGGGTTCTCAGGGTTCGTCGGGAATTTCGACGTCCGCATCCGCAAGAAGGCCCGGTACACGACGAGCAAGTGCAACGGTTGCGGGGCCTGTTTCGACGTGTGTCCTGCGTACCGGCCGCACGACTTCGAATATGGCATGGCGCAGTCCAAGGCCATCTATAAATCATTCGCGCAAGCCGTTCCCGGCGTCGTGCAGATAGACAAGCAGTACTGCATCGATTGCGGGCTTTGCGCCAAGGCGTGCGAGCTGGAGGCGGTCGACTACGACCAGCAGGACGAGGTTCTCGAGGAGAAGTTCGGCGTCGTCGTCGTCGCCAGCGGGTTCACGGAGTACCTGCCGCCCGTCGGCACCCTCGGCTTCGGCCAGTACGAGAACGTGGTCACGCAGGGAAGGCTCGAGCGCATCCTCGCGCCGAACGGCCCGACCGTCGGCCACCTCGTGCGGCCGAGCGACGGGAAGCACCCCGCGCGGATCGCCTTCATCCAATGCGTCGGCTCGCGGGACACGCTGTCCAACCCGCATTGCTGCACGACCGGCTGCCTGCTCTCGGTCAAGAACTCGAAGCTCATCAAGCAGCACTACCCGGAGATGGAGGTCTACGTGATATTCATGGACCTCAGGTGCACGGGCAAGATGTCCGAGGAGTACTCCATGGCCGCGCGCCAGGAGGGCGTCCGATTCATCCGGTCCAACATCGGCCGCGTGTTTGAGGATCCGAGCACCAAGAACCTCGTGCTGCGCTTCGAGGATACGATGAACCCGGGCACGCTCCAGCGGCTCGAGGTCGACATGCTCGTCCTCACGACCAACATGGTGCTCGGCGAGGACGGCACGCGGCTCGCCAAGATGCTCAAGCTCGACATGTCGCCCGACGGCTTCCTCAAGGAGTACCACGCCCGGCTTGACCCGATATCGACCAAGATACCCGGCATCTTCCTTGCGGGGACGTGCCAGGCGCCCATGAACATCGCGGAGACCATCGCACACGCGAAGGGCGCCGCGTCCAGCGCGGCACGGATCCTCCAGGCGGGCAAGTACGAGATCGAGCTCATCCGGGCCATCGTGGAGAAGCAAGAGACGTGCTCGAAGTGCTACCGCTGCGTGGAAGCGTGCCCGTACAAGGCGATATCGATCGACGAGAACGGCAAGATAAACGTCGACGTGATCTTGTGCAAGGGGTGCGGGACGTGCTCGAACGTGTGCCGGTCTCAAACGATCCAGCTGCGATATTACCGGGATCCAGGCTTCGACGGCCAGATCGACGCGCTCTTCGCGTCGGCCGTGCCGCAAGAAATCAAGGACTCGAGCAAGTGATTCGTGCGCCCAAAGCAAGCGCGCACGATGATGGAGGCAGCAAGCCTTTCTCGAGTAAATCTCTTTCCAACCATCACGATCAAACCGCAATAATCATTCCCATCACACAATCACTAGAATGAACCGACATGAGCAATACAGCAGCGGTGAAAAAGGGCGACCAGCCCAATTTTAAAAGGATCATCTCGGAGGTTCTCGACAAGCACAAGTGTTGCGATTGTGGCATCTGCCAGTCCGTGTGCTTTCTAGCGGGGGCCGGTGTCATCAAGTACGAGCGCCCCGCCTACCGGGTCTACGACGACGAGAAGTGCGCCCGCTGCGGCTTCTGCCAGGCCGCGTGTCCCGTCACCTCCTACGACACCAGCGATTCCGACTACCGCATCTTCCGGGGCTTCATCGGCAACCACATGAGCATCCGGTCGTTCAAGTCCAAGGTTCCGGGCGTCGCCGAGCGCGCGCAAGACGGCGGCGCCGTGACCAGCATGCTCCTCTACATGATCGAGAACAACGTCGTCGACGCGGTCATGGTCACCAGGTTCTTGAAGGGCTGGGAGCCGTCGTCCTTCCTCACGAACAAGCGCGAGGACATCATCGCGGCGGCGGGGAGCAAGTACGCGACCAACCCCGTGTTCAACGCGATCACCTCGCTCAAGGACCTCCCGCCCGCGGAGGTGGCCAAGTACGGCGTGAAGAAGATCGACGACCTCCGCATCGCGGTCGTCGGCCTGCCGTGCCAGATATCCGGCCTCACGAAGGTGCAGAACCTAGGCATCTTCCCGTCGAACCTCATCAAGGTGAAAGTAGGCCTGTTCTGCTTCAAGAACTACAACTGGATGCGCTTCCAAGAATTCCTCACGAAGAAGCTCAAGATCAAGCTCGATGAGATCAGCAAGATGTCGATCCTGGGGGATATGACCATCAAGCTGACCAGTGGTAAGGTCATTACCGTCAAGTCCAAGGATTACGACACCCTCGTGAACGAGGGGTGCGCCTGGTGCAAGGACCTCACGGGGCACGACGCCGACGTCTCGTGCGGGAACATCGGTTCCAACGAGGGGGGCACGACGGTCGTCGCGCGCACGAAGAAGGGGCTCGACATCGTCGACCGAGCGAGGGTCGCGGGGTACATGGAGGATGTGGGCGTCGTGAACATGGACGAGATAACCAAGCAAGCCCGCATGAAGCTGGACCGGGCGAAGACGGAGTGAATGATGTAACATGACCGAGCTTCCATCCGCCGTTCAAGCCAATTTACAGAAGGACTTCGCAGCGTTGCAGAAACGAACCTTGCTCTGCTACCAGTGTTCCAAGTGCACGTCCGTGTGTCCTGCCTTCCGGATAGCACAGTTCAACCCGCGCAGCTTCATCCTCGCCGCGGTGAACGGCGGCATCGACGCCGTGGCCAAGGACAAGACGATCTGGGGCTGCAGGAACTGTTCCTCATGCCAGGTTTGCCCGATGGGCATCGACATCCCGAGCATGGTTCTCCTCGCCCGCCTCCGGTCGCTGCGGAACGACAACGCGCCCCCTGCCGCGAAGACCGGCCATCGCCGCATCTTCAACCTGGCCCAGAGGATCCAAGCCGCTTCACCCGTCCCGCCGGTGACGAACAAGTGGCCCCTCAACCACCAGAAGTTCACCGAGAGGGGGAAGGTCGCGCTCTACACGGGGCTGATGCCGATCTGGGACAACTTGATGTACAACTACGACCTCGACTTCGTCACCGGCCTCCGCGCCGTCCTCGAGGCCATGAACCTGGTCGGGGTCGAGCCGGCCATCCCGGCGGGCATCAAGGACAGCGGGCACGACGTCTACTACGGCGGCGACGAGTCGACCTTCATCTCGTTGGCGCAATACAACCGCGACGTGGTCGAGAAGCTCGGCATCGAGACGCTCGTCGTGGTGAATCCCGAGGACTACCATGCGATGAAGCACCTCTACCCGAAGTACCTCGGCCCGATGTCGGCCGACGTGGTGTTCTGGACCGACTTCCTCGTCGAGAAGGGCTTCGTCGAGAAGCTGCGATACCAGGCCTATCTCGACGTCGAGATCCACGCGGCGTACCACGACCCGTGCAAGCTCGGCCGGAGGAGCGGGATATACGCCTCGCCGAGGGTCATCCTCGAGAACATGCCGGGCATCAAGCTCGTGCAGCTCAGGGACGAGAAGGAACTCGCCCCCTGCTGCGGGGTCACTGCATTCATCGGCTGCGACGACGGGTCGCTCTACTTGCGCCACGAGCGCCTCAAGGAGGCCCGCGACCTCGGCGTCGACTTGTTGGTGACTACCTGTCCCTCGTGCGTGTCGCATTATTCTTGCGCCCTGGCGTCGCTCCAGCCACTTGATAACAGCCAAAAGGCAAAGCCCTTGCAGGTGGTGGAGCTGGGCACGCTCATGGGGACGCGCCTGTTCCACTTCGACAAGAAATGAGCGCTCGTATCGACCCCCAAACGCGAACGGGATCAAATATGTCGACACCGTCCAAGAAGAGCCCCCTCCCCTCTGACGATCTCTTCAACATCTCGGACAAGGTGCTCGTGGTCGGCAGCGGGGCCGCCGGCATCCAGGCCAGCCTGGACCTGTCGC
>JAFGBX010000184.1 GCA_016932935.1 Promethearchaeota archaeon
GTGCGAGACGCGGGTGAACGACGGCGGGAAGTGCTACAGCCTGATCTACGGCGAGCTCAGCGCCGAGGCGGTCGACCCGGTCGAGAAGAAGCCGCTGTTCCACTTCTACCCCGGCCACGACATCTACTCCGTGTCGTCGGCGGGTTGCAGCTTCAAGTGCCTCAACTGCCAGAACTACCACCTCAGCCAGGTCAAGAACGGCGGCCACGACGGGCCCGCCTTCACGACGGGCGGGATGCCCATGCGGCTTCGCTTCAAGAGCCCGGACGACCTCGTGCGCAGCGTGGAGAAGTCCGGCTGCAAGCTGCTCGCGTTCACCTACAACGAGCCCATGATCTGGCTCGAGTACGTGGTCGACGTGGGCAAGGTCGCGCACGAGCGGGGGATCAAGACCGCCCTTGTCACGAACGGTTACACGACCCCCCAGGCGCTCGCCCTCATGCTGCCTCACGTCGACGCGGCGAACGTCGACATCAAGGCGTTCGACGCCCCGTTCTACAAGCAAGTGTGCAAGGTGCCCGACTTCAAGCCCGTCCTCGATTGCGTCAAGACGCTGCACGAGCACGGGAAGGCCGTCGAGGTCACGAACCTCGTCATCCCCACGCTCAACGACTCGCCGGCCATGGTCGAGAAGCTCTGCAGGTGGCTCGTCGACAGCGTCGGGCGGGACGTCCCGCTGCACCTCTCCGCGTACCACCCGGACTACGAGATGGACCTGCCTCCGACGCCGGTGGAGACGCTGCTCGCCGCCCGCAAGATCGCGATGGATGCCGGGCTCCTTCACGTGTACGTGGGGAACGCGCGCGTGCAAGGCGGCGAGGACACGACGTGCCCGAACTGCAAGGCGACCGTCGTGGCACGGCGGGGGTTCAGCATAACGGAAGTGCGGCTTGACAAGGACAACAACTGCACCTCGTGTGGGGCACACGCCAACATCGTCGGCGAGGCGAAGGCGTCCAGCGCTCGCTCCTTCTGGTAGGCACATCCCCTCCGTCTTCCACTGGCTTCGCCGGCGCGTGCCGTCGGTCAAGCTTCCCTCCGTGGTTGGTGTTCGTACCAATTGTATTAAAACAAGCGTATGCTTCTGACATCCATAGGTATAGCGCAAGCACGTGAGCGCTCCATCATCGCCGACGTGAGACCATCATGGTTAGAGGATCCTCGGAGGTTTTCAAGAAATTAAAGGCTTTGACAGTTCTTTCCGCCGTGCTGCTTTCTGGAATCGTGATGTCGTGTGGCCCGTCGATACCGACCCCCGCGGATGGCTCGCCATCGGCTGGGGGCGGTACGACTGCAGAATCCTACGCGGACATCGGCCGCCCCAGCTTCCTCGTGCCCGGCAGGTACTTGGACTATTCCGTCTCCTACGGGCTCATCCCCGGGTCGGTCAACCAGTCGACGTCGAACTTGACCGCCAACCTCCGCTACCAGTTCAACTCCATATCGGGCGAGAACTACTCGATCACCGAACAGACGACGGATCTGCACGTTTCCTACGGCTTCACGCTTCCAGGGCCCGTCATGGGCTTCTACAACACGGGCGTGGCGAACGCGACCGTCGTCGCCGAACAGTACCGGGGATACTCGAGCGCGGGGCCGATCAAGGCCTCGGTCATCAACTCCACGAACTTCGGCAGCAACTACAGCTTCACGACCACGCTGGACATGTACGCCTCCAACGGCTCGTTCCGGAGAGCGACGGGAAACGGCACCAACCAGGTCGTCGTCGACTCCTTGCTCCCCTTGGGCTCGCCCGGGAGGGGATCCTTCTTCGGCTATTACCGCACGATACTGTCCTATTACAAGTCATTGAGCACGCTGTGGCGCGCCCCGAAGGCCCTCTACACGGTGAGGCCTGGCTTCGCGGTCGACGGCACGACCAGCATCGCCACGTACATGGGGACGCGATCCGCGGTCAAGGTCGTGCATAACGTCTTGAACGCCCCCCCCGTGCTGAACGGCACGTACATAGACCTGAAGTGGCAAGACATCCTGTACTTCGACGTGTACACGGGGGCGCTGATCAAAGCCGTGATGTACGTCGACAACAAGATAAACGACACGGTCGCCATCAAGTTCCACCAGCTCGAGTTCAACCTGGTCGATACCAACCTGGACTTCGGCACGCCGGGCGTTTCGCCCCAGAACACGTACGAGGACGGGATGTACGACGTCGTGCAATACCTCGCCTCGTCGGCGCTGAACGACACGAACCGGTCGCTGTTCCACCACGCGGCGGTCGGCGGCGCGACGGCCCCCTCGAATTCCACGAAGCTGACCGCCGACACGTTCAAGATCTTGTTCGGGTACGGGTCGGCGCTCGGTTATCCTCTTGAAACGCTGTTCTTGGAGCTCAACTCGAGCCGGCTACGGGATGCGGATGCGGGGGGATTCTACCGTTCGATGGACGCCGCCGGCACGGCAGTCGACGGCGTGAAGACGGTGACAGACGCCGCGTGGGCCATCATTGGGAGCTCGGTTCTTGGCAGCGCGGCGCTTAAGTTCCAGGAGGACATGTTCCACTACATGAAAGATAACCACTACGGGAACGGGTCGTACTCCGGCCTGACGTTCCACGCGTTCGCGAGGTACAACGCCACATCCGACCCCTTCTTCTACGCCTACGACAACCTGGTAGCCTTCCTGGCGCTGAACTGGCTCGCCTTCTACACGAACTCGACACTGAAGGCGGAGGCCAAAAGTATGGCCTACCGGATCATCTCTCTGTTCTCTGGGACTGCCTCGTATCCCGGGTTCTTGAACAACACCCTCTTCGTCGAGTCCATCGACAGGAACGGCTTGTTTGCCGCCACGGAGCGATCGGTGCTCGACGCGTTCCTGGCCATCTACGCGCTGAGCCAGTACTACGTGTTCAACCAGAGCGTGCAAGCCAAGGCGCACGTGGACCGTGCGATCGCCGCGTTCCACAAGCTGCTCTCCAGGGCCTGGAACGCAACGAACAAGGGCTTCATCCACGAGCTGCAGTTCGACCTCAGCCCGAAGGACACGAACCAGCACCTCGAGGACAACGCATGGGCGCTGGTCGCGTCCCTGTCACTCCTCGAGGCGGCGAACCACGCCTATTCGGCGGTCGACAACATCACGTACTACGACGTGGCCTGCGACACGTGGGCCGCCATCAAGAAGGTGCTCTACGACTCGCAGAACGAGACCTTCCGGGCCGCGTCCAACAACCAGGCATCCCACGCGGGCGACCTCGGCATCCTCCTCTACTCGCTCTCGGGTATGCTGTCGGTGTCCCGGTCGACGACAATCACGCTGGCGACGAACGCGACCGGCAACCAGTTCGTCTACGAGAGGTTGAAGCCTGTCAAGGCGATCGCGACCTGGAAGTTGGAGATGGCCCACGAGCTGCCGTCCCCGCTGGCCAAGATCACGACGGTCATCCCGTTGAACTATTCGGACGTCCACTTCAAGATCCGCTACTCGAACAAGACCATCTACGACGAGATGTTCTCGGTCACGGACAACGCCGGGGTCGCGACCTTCACGTTCCCCCTCCCCACGCCGCCGGAGTTCACCGACATGGATCCCGCGAGGAAGTCGGCCACGGCGCACCTGATCGGCGTGGTGGCCAACCGGACGGGGTTCGAGCCCACGGAGGCCCTGCGGGAGTTCTACGTCACGAGTGCCATCAGCGTGTGGACAGACCCGAAGAACCCCGGCGCCCGCTTCGAGTTCACGGGCAACAAGTTCACGGCCTACTTCAACAACAGGACGGAGCCCGAATCCGTGCCGTCCATCTACCCGGGCGAGACCTTCACGGTCTCGATCAACATGAGCAACTCCCTGGCCATCGACCAGAACGTCACGATAACCTTCGAGGGCGACATCATCGACACGAACTCGTCCACGGTCACGGTGAACGCGTCGGCCGTCAACGCCACGTACGCGCTGCAGCTCACGGCCAGGGGCAACATACCCACCGAGATGCAGGCCATGAACTTCTCGATATCGAAGAACGGCAGCGCGATCCTCGCCGGAGAGATACCGGTGTACGTGAAGATCCCCGTTGTTCTCACGAACCTCATCTACTCGGCGTACATGGTGGACGACTCGAACTACAGCTTGACCTTCAACGTGAAGAACTTGAACAAGAACCGCAACGAGAGCGTCACGCTAACATTCTCGAGCGTGAACCTCGAGTTGACGAGCGGGGCACCGACGTTCAACGTGACCGACATAGAGCCCGACCAGGAGTTTCCAGCGGCGCTGGCCTTCCGTCGCAAGGCGGATGCGTCGATACTCGCCGTGTACGAGTTCTCTATCAAGCTGTCCTGGGGGAACGTGTCACTCGGCACGCTGTCCTACCTCATCCCGTTCCGCGCCCCCATCGAGGTCGTGGCCATCTCCGGCCCGACTGCCCCCGTCCAGGGCGGCCTGCTGCTGTTCGCCCTCTCCCTGCGGAACAACCTCCCCTCGGCCGCAAGCGTGAAGGTCAGCATCTACCGGGTGCTCAACACCGGGGACACGGCCGCCGTCAACGAGGTGACCGTCACGCTAGCCACCGGGAGCAACAACTTCGTCGTGTCCTGCAAGGACCCCCTCGAGAACCCGTGGGATCTCGGCGCGCGGGAGTACCGCGTCGTCGTCCAGCGTGGCGAGGTGGAAGTCGGCCGGGAGACCGTCGTGGCCAACGTTAACATGTCGCTGGAGAACACCATCTTCGCGTACGTCGTCGTGTTCGGGGCGTTCGGCCTGGTTTTCCTCTGGATCCTCAACAAGAAGCGCCAGCTCGATCGCGCGCAGAGGTAAAAGGTGAATACACACCATGAGAGAAAAGTACAAGCCGGCAGTCGCCGGCGCCTTGTTCTGCGCGGTGCTATTGCTCCCGCTCGTCGCCTCGCTCATGGCCGCTCGCGAAACGCCAACCGGCAGCGAGATCGGCGGCGGAACCATATGCGCTGCTGGTACATCTTCGTACTTCTACCCGGCGAATGGCACGGCCACCGGCGGGCTCGCCATCAGTTGCAACAACACCAACGTCGACCGGTTAAGCAGGAACGTCGGGTTCACCGTGAACGCCACGACGATGCTGCAACCGGGCGGCTGGGACACCGGCACGTGGGGCACGAGCATCTACCAGTGCGACCTCAACATCACCTTCCCGAACGGCACGTCGAGCTTCCGGCTGCGGCAGTCGGTAGTGGCGCAAGTGTTCACCCTCACCTGGAGGACCAACACCACCATCCCCACCGGGAACTACACGGTGCGTGCCAACATCTGGAACCAGACCAAAGAGTACACGGGCGGGTTCGACTTCACCCCGCTCACCACCGTGACAGTGTTCAACGTCGCGCCGGTCGGCTCGGTCGTCCTGCTGAACGCGACGGACTCGAAGATCTATAGGAACCAGGTGATGGAGTTCATGTTCTCGATATTCGACCCGGAGACGCCCTTCCCAGAGCTCGGGTGGAACGTGAGCCTCTACAAGTTCGCCAACGCCACGCTCGTGGAGGACCTGCCGGAGAAGATATGGTTCAAGAACGACACGCTCAACCAGACCTACAACTTCACCGGCGCGGACGCGGCCGGGGACTACATCTTCCTCGTCAACATCACGGACGGCTCCGGGGGCTTCTCCGTCCAGACGGTCTCCCCGTTCACCGTCCTCAACAATCCCCCCGTGATCCACAGCGTTTCCTACAACCACACCTCGAACCTCAAGCGGTACACGGAGACGATGCAGTTCGAGGTGAACGTCACCGACCCGGACAACGAGGTCAACGCCACCACCCACGTCGTCGCGATCCTCCAGCACGAGTGGACGCCGGATTATCCCAGCCCCGTGAACGAGACGTCCAGCGTGCCGTTCGAGTACGACCCGGCCACGGGGAACTTCACGGGCAACTTGACCGTCACCAAGACGTTCCCGACCGGGGACGCGAGGATCATCATCAAGGCGATCGACAACGACGCGGTTCCGGCCGTCGGATACTTCTATCCCCTGGAAAACACCACGTACGTGACGAACAACGATCCAGTCTTGAACGGCGTCACCGTCAACGGGCTCTCGCTGGCCGCGGGGCTGCGGTTTCCCATCTACGAGAACCTCGACTTCTCCGTGAACGCTTCGGACGTGGAGGAAACGATCTATTCGGTCCAGGTCTCGCTCATCGGCCCGAACGGCGAGAACGTGACCTACTTCATCCTCGGGCCGCCGCCGTTCGAGGTCAGGATAACCACGGCGGCCCTCGCCACCGGGTCGTGGGGGGTCTTCGTCACGGTCGTGGACATCGACGGCGGGGTCTCCGCCAATCAGAATGCGGGGATCATCGAAATAGACCCCGACCTGCGTGAACCGACGGCGTACATCATCGGCGGCGTGCTGCTGGTCATCGCTGGCTTCGTGATCGGCGGTATGGTCATCTGGCGGTACGCGAACGCGCGCATCTCGGCGATTCGCCGCGACATGGTCATCAAGGCGCAGTCGAGGGAGGGCCAGGAGGCGAGGAAGGGGAAGCCGGGCGAGAAGGGGGCGTCGAGCAGGTACGTGGAGCCCCCGGTCGAGAAGGCGCCGGAACCGGAGCCGGGGCCGAAGCAGCCCTCCAAGCCCGCGGAGAAAGCGGCGGCGGGCAAGCCGTTCACCGGCGCGCAGGCACCGCCCTCGAAGGGGAAGCAAGCCGCCCCCGAGAAGAAACAAGGCGGTAGCAAGCCTCGGTAGAACTGGCCGTCTTCAGTCCTCGTTTTATACCGTCCTATTTCCCTGTTTCTTTCCGCATTCTCAATGCTTGCGCGCGCCGGTGCCCTGGCCGGCCCGACTCTGGTTAACCCGGTAGAGCACGCGGTCGGCGACGTCGGGGAGCACGTCACCGAGGGTGGCTCGCAGCAGGATCGAGGCACTCGGGTCGAGCATCGTGGGCTCCCGGTTCACGATCGCGAGCTGGGCACCGTGAT
The DNA here is from genome assembly GCA_016932935.1 of Promethearchaeota archaeon. GTDB lineage: Archaea > Asgardarchaeota > Lokiarchaeia > Sigyniarchaeales > Sigyniarchaeaceae > Sigyniarchaeum. The sequence goes on from JAFGBX010000184.1 coordinate 6,919, forward strand.
CCAAGGCGACCCGCGGGAGCCGGTTTGCCGGATAGACCTCGAGGGAGCTGCCGAGGACGATGAACAGGTCGCAGCCCTCCGCCGTGGCGGTCGCCCTCGCCAGCGCATGCGAGGGGAGCGGCTCCCCGAAGAAGGTGGCGTCGGGCTTGAGGATGCCCATGTTGCACTCGTCGCACACGGGCGGCAGCTCGCCCTCGTTGACGAGTTTCCTCGCGAGCACGTCGACCGGGAAGCTGCTGCCGCACCGCGTGCAAGTGCACGTCCGCAAGCTGCCGTGCAGCTCGATCACGTTCTTCGACCCCGCTTGCTGGTGCAAACCATCGATGTTCTGCGTGATCACGCCGTCCAGCTTCCCCGCAGATTCCAGCCTGGCGAGCGCGGCGTGTGCCGGGTTGGGCCTCGCCGAGAAGATGGGGCCGGCGATCTCCGCGGCCATGGCGTAGAAGGGCACCGGGTCGTCCCGGAACGAGTCGATGTCCATCAGCGACTGGTCGTACTTCTGCCACAAGCCGCTGCCGGGCGAGCGGAAGTCGGGGATGCCCGACTCGGTCGAGATGCCGGCGCCCGTGAACGCCACGGCGTGCCGCGCGTCCACGATCGCAGTCTCGAGCAGCTCTTGCATGAGGTACGGCATGTCCACGTGCAGCATCTCCTGGCAAGGGCGGATCCTGGAAGAAGGGAGCGGAAAAAAGGAAGGATCAGAGCAGGTCCTTGAGGAAGAACTGGTGCTTGCCCAGCTTCCCGCCGTAGTTGCCGGCGGTGATGGCCACCAGGCCGGGCACGTTGGCCGCGGCGTGCACCGACGCCTTCATTGCCGCCTTGATCGCGTCCGCGGAGAGCCCATCGTACACGATCTCGAGGACGGCACCGACGCCGTCGAGCACCTGGCTCTTGACCGGGATCTCGTACGGGTTACCCGCCTCGTCCTTGCCCTTGGCGGCCTTGCCCTTGAGCCCGGGGCACAAGGCGTCGTTGGTCGACGCGTTGAGGAA
>JAFGBX010000185.1 GCA_016932935.1 Promethearchaeota archaeon
CGGATGCGGGCCCGAACCTGATCACCCGTCTCGCGGCCGCGATCCTGGATACGCTGAACGATGGTGTCGATCGGGACTTGCACGAAGATGATCTTAGTGCCAGGAAAGCGTGCAAGAGTGTCGTCGATTATCTGGCGGCTCACATTCACGATGACGAGATTTCCCCTTCTCAATTCGTCGGTTATGTCCTTCTTGACGCCGTAATGCATGCCATAGCTGACCCACGTGAGCGAGAAGTCCCCGTTCGCGTCCATCCTCTCGAACTCCTCGACCGACAGGGAGACGAACTTCTCGGTCTCGGGGGACTCGGGCCGGGTGATGTACCGCTCCGCGACGAGCAGCTGCTTCGTTTTACACGTCCAATGATCCTTAGCCCATGCCAGGATAGAATCCTTGCCGGAACCCGAGTTACCGACCAGCAAGAACATGGTTCCTTCGGCTGTCTTCACCACGGGATATCACGTGGATGGAAAGGAGGGAGGGATACAAAAGAATTCTGGGGGAGGACGACGTGGAACGGGCCGGGCCTTCCCCCCTCGCTCTCGGCGAGTCCTACTGCCCGGAAGGCTATTCGCCATGCGATGCGGCGCACTCGCTCCGCATGACCATGATGTTCGTGCACACGCTGTTGACGATGCCCGAGGAGACGGAGCCAAGCAGCACGCGCTCCACTGCGTTGTGCACGCCCCGTGCGCCCACGATGACGAGGTCGATGCCCATCTTCTCGACGATGTCCTTCGCTGCGTCGACCGGACCCTGGAACTCGGTGAGGATCGTCTCGCACTTGAGCCCGGCCGCCTCGACGCGTTTCCTCGCCTCCGCGAGGAGTCGCTCCCCGATCCGCTTCTGGCTCCGGAACACCTGCTCCTCGGCGGCCGGATCCAAGGCCATCGGGTCAGCCTCCATCCCGGTCAGCTGGGACATCGTCGAACCCGCCGACGTGGCGAGGCCGAAAAACGGGAAGAATGTGTTCGCCTTCACGGCTCGGAAGTAGTGCTTGATCGAGTGGTACACGATTATCTCCGATTTGTACAACTTGCCGATTTCTATGGCGTTCTGGAGGCTCCAGACCGAGTGGTCGGAGCCGTCGAACGGGACCAGTATCTTGTTGAACATGGCTGCTTGCACCCGCCCTGGATTGCGCCCCCGGCTTCATAAAGCTTGTTCGCATCAGGTAGAAAGGTACGGCCCCCGATTCGAATACCCGCTCGGAGAGTAGGGTGGCGGAGCCGGGGCTAGGAGGTAGGGGAGGGAACGAGGGGCGAGGTCGATCACAGGACTTTCATGATCTCGTCCTCGTGCCAGGCCTTCACGGGAACTTTATCGCCGCTCTGCATGAAGTAGACGCCCTCGCCCTTGCCCACGACCGAGCCGATGACCGAGGCCTCGATCTTGAGGTTCCGGATGGCGCGGACGATCTTGACGGTCTCCTCTGGGGGTGCGAGGATGACCATCGCCCCCGACGCGAGCAGGAACATCGGGTCGAGGCCGAGCGCGTCGCAGATCTGCTTGGTCTCGGGGTAGACCTTGATGCGATCCTGGAAGAGCTTGAAGCCGCGGCCCGTGAGCTCCGCGAGCTCGTTCAGCGCGGTGCCGAGGCCGCCCTCGGTCGGGTCGTGCATGGCGTGGATCTTTCCCGCCTTGAACGCCGCGATCGCGGGGGTGGACGCGTTGATGCCGGGGTTGCGCAAGAACTCCTTGCACCGGTCGACGAAGGCCTGGTCGAACCCCTTGGCCTTGAGCAGGTCGGGCCTCTCGGTCGCGATGAGCCCCGTGGCCTCGATCGCGATGCCCTTCACGAGGATCACGTCGTCGCCGTCGTCGACACGGGTCGCGTCGATGAGGTGCCCCTTCTCGACCTCGCCCATTTTCGTCTCGGTCGCGAGGGGCTGCTTGAGCACCTCACCCATCATGTTGCCGACGGCCACGGGCTGCTTGACCACGGGCGTGATCTCCGTGTGGCCGCCGATGACGGATATGCCGAGCTCCTCGCAAGTCTTCTTGATGTCGAAGAACACGCGCTCGACGTCCTCCTTGGCGCTCCCCTCGGGGAACAGCAGCGTGGACTGGAACCACCTCGGCACGGCCCCCTTCGTGACGACGTCGTTCGCGTTGATGTTGACGACGTAATAGCCGAGGTTCTCCACCGCCATGGTGATCGGGTCAGTCTTGGCCACGATACAATACAGACCCATGTCTATCACGGCCGCGTCGTCGCCAAGCCCCGGCGAGCTACGCACGCGGGCGTCGCTCTTCGCGGACGTGTACTTGTACACGAAGTCCTTGAGGATCTCTGGAGGCAGTTTTCCGTTTTTCAAGATCATCGGCATCACATCGCCTATCGGTCTCTTGTCTTGTTTTGTTCACGAGGAATTTAAGATTCCTACCGGGAAGCGGGAACACGGGCTGTCGTCCGGCAAGCGCCCGAAAAAAGGGGGAGAAAAATCACGTACTTGGCTGCTTCGCGAATTTTCTGGTCTCGTTCTTGAGCATATCCCGAATTGCCATTCGGATTGCCTCGCTCCGGTTCGGGTAGATGTCGCGCTCGATTAACGTGTCGAGACCATCGAGGTATTTGGAGGGGAGGTGTAGGGGCACGATCTTCATGTTGTCCAAGCCATGATCGGGTGTTTTGCTTGTCTTGCAAGCAATACAACCCCTAGTTCGATATTGAACCCTAGTAACACCCGCGTCTAGTATGACCGGGGTGATATCAGATGGGGAACCCGTCTAAACGGAAAATAAAGGGCTACCTGCATCAGGTCAGCCGATCTTGATGGCACGCATGCCCTCCGCGGTCTTCTCCGGCAGCGTCGAGTTGATCCACGCGCCCGTCCCGAGCTCGACCCCCGCCGCGAACTTCTGCTGGTCAGCCTTGCGCAGCGGCGGGTAGAAGTCCACGTGGAAGTGGTAGTAGTCGTAGTTCTCCTTGTTCGTGGGCTTCTGGTGGATGGCCATGACGAACGCGAACTCTATTCCGGGGTAGAGCCTGTCGTATCGCTGGTTCAGGTCCTTCAAGATCCCGGCGAAGTCCATCGTCATGCGGCCGTCGAAGTCCGCGAAGGACTGAACGTGCGCTTTCGGGTAGATGTGCACCTCATGCGGCCAAAGCGCATAGAACGGGGCGACCTCCACGAAGCTGTCGTTTTCCTTGATGACCCGGACGTTCAACCGCTTCTCCTCCGCGACGATGTCGCAGAGCAGGCAGCGGCCACGGTCGGCGCGGTATTCCTTGAACGATTCGAGCTCGGTCTTAATGTACAGGGGGATCCAGGAAAACGCGTACATCTGCCCGTGGGGGTGGGACAGTGAAACCCCGATCAGCGACCCCCGGTTCTCGAACTGGTAGACATACTGTATCCCGGGCATAGATCCGACGCGCACGTATTGTTCCTTCCATGCTTCGACGATATTGGCCACCTGGCCAACCGGGAGGTCGCCGAGCTTCGTGTCGTGGTCGGGAGAGAAGAGCACGACCTCCTGCACGCCTACCGCGGGCGCGGCGCGGAACGGGCTGCCGGGGCGGAGATCCGTGAACGTGCCCTTGCTGTCGATCTCCAACCCGGAAAAGCGGTTCGGGAGCACCTTCACGTCGAACGGCTCGGGCACCTCGGGTGCGCCAACGCAGAACGGGCACTTCCTCGCCGGGCCAGCAGGGGCTGGCCCGGAAGCACCATCTTGTCGCTTTTTTTGTGCTACCTCGATCTTCTCGTCTTTTACGTCCACCGGGCGATCCTGCCTCGCGGGTGCGACGATGATCCACTTCCTGTAGAACGGATTCCACCGCAGCTCGTTCCTGGCAGCCGCGGGGGCCTTCGGTTGCTGTCCAGACACGGTTCCACCACGATCCGACTTCGATAGGTCAGACGAACATCCAGATGATAGATTACCACGCCGGAAGGTAAATGGTTTTTCCAGAGTGAAAAGTGAAACGGACGTATATAACGAACGGAGAGGAGTGTCATCTAATGGGGAACACGACGAGGATCGATGTACCGAGGTCGGTGCTGATCGAGCGGTTGCCAAAGAAGTTGATGGACATCTCCTCGGTGGCAAGGCGCGGGCCGATCGAATACCACTTCAAGGAAGTCAAACCACCGGACGAGATCCGCTTCCGAGGCGCCCACCTCCGGTCGTTTCAAAACGCCGTGATAAAGTCATCGTTCATTGGGACGATATCGCTCAGGGAACTGGACCAACACACCACCGAGGTCTCGTTGGTTCTCAAGTTCACGTTCAACCTGTACTCGTTGATCGGGTCGCTGCTGGGGGGGATCGGGCTCGGCTCCGTGCTGATCGGGCACTTGCTCTTGAGCCAATACATGCACCCTGTCCTGGCATGGATCATCGGATTCGTGATCGTGAACAGCGCGTTCTATGGGATCGGAAAGATAATCGAATCGTTCGACCAGTATTTGGTTTTCGAGCGCTTGGTACAACACCCGGTGGAACTGGTCGCGAAGGAATTCCACGAGAAGGATCCGAACTACTCACCCATCTTGAACCTCGCCAAGGAACAGGCACTGGAAGAGGAAAGGTGGAAGCACCCCAAGAGGAGCGTCCCCTGGGTCGGCCCCCGTCCGAATTACCTGCTGTGTCTCATCGGGCTCGTGGTCACGATCGTGTTGTCGTGGCTGAGCACGACTGTCCACTGGGCGATCTTCATCCCTCTGGGGTTTTTTTCATTGATCTGTTATGGCGTCGAGATCCCGAGCTGGGGGATCGAGCGGCACCCGGACCGGTTGGTCTACAAAAGGCTCTTCTACCGGAGGAACATCTACTACGGGGACATAGAGTCCATCAAGCTACGGTTCGTCCTCTTGAAGAACACGGGGCGTAGCACCTATTCGAATGGCGTCTATGACGGGTCCAGCATCAGATACAGGCTGAAGTTCGAGCTCGTCGAAAAATCGGGGAAGGCACTGCGTTTTGAAAAGAAGGAGAGCCTTTCCTTCGACGAGCACAGCAGCGAAGGTTCGAAGAACAGCTTGCTCGGCAAGGCCCTGGGAGAAAAGACCCGGTGGGACACCGTCCTGAAGCACCCTGGTTTGGACTCGAAAATTGAGGTCGCATAGAGGCATTCCGAGGCCGGCCCGTCACCAGTAGATTTTATCGGACATCTTGAAGTGGTCATTGAGCGACAGGATGGGCTTGTCCCCGGTGCGGTCGTTCCTCAAGGTCTCGATCGCCGTGACGACACTGTTCACGAGCTCCATATTCGTGAGAACCGGGATGCCGTATTCGACCGCCTTGCGACGTATCTGGTACTCGTCCTCGAGCATCGCCAGGAGCTTCTCCTCCGTGATGGTCATGGGGATGTTGATGAGGAGGGAGATCGTCCCATCGAGGAGGCAATTCAGGAGGTTGGGCTGGCGCTGCGGCTCGCTGATCTTGTACACGGTCGTCACCTTCAACCCCTCGTCGATGAACGCTTGTGCCGTGTGCTCCGTGGCGAAGATCCGGAAGCCCATCGCCTCGAAGCGCTTCGCGATCGGAACCAGCTGCTGCTTGAGCTTGTCGCCACCGACCGTGATGAGCACGACCTTCCCCTTGCCGTCCGCGCGCTTGCTGTCGAGGGGGATGTCGAACTCGGCGGCGATGAGCGACGTCAAGAGCGCCTCCTCGAACGACATGCCGAGGCACGCGACCTCACCCGTCGAGACCATCTCCACGCCGAGGATCGGGTCGGCGCCGCTCAACCGCATGAACGAGAATTGGGGCACCTTGACGCCGTAGTGGTTGAAATGGGGGATGTGGTCTATCTCCTCGCCGAGGATCGGGCGCAGCTTGCCACCCAGGAGGACCTCTGCCGCGAGCTTCATGAGGTTGATGCCGCGCGTCTTCGAGACGAACGGCATGGAGCGCGAGCTGCGGAGGTTGCACTCGATCACGAAGACGTCGTCGCCGTCGACGATGTACTGTATGTTGAACGGCCCCTTGATCTGCAAGCTGCTCGCTATCTGCTTCGTGTTGTCGACGATCTTCTTGATCGCCTCGTCCGAGATCGTGATCGTGGGGATCGACGTGTCCGCGTCCCCCGAGTGGACGCCCGCGTTCTCGATATGCTCCATTATGGCCCCGATGAACACGTCCTCGCCGTCCGCCACCGCGTCGATCTCGACCTCGCGGGAGTCCTCGATGAACTTGCTCACGACGATCGACATGCGCGGGTCGGTCACGTTGACGGCAAGCTCCAGGAACTCACGCAGCTGCCGCTCGTTGTAGGCGACGCGCATGGCGGCACCGGAAAGGACATAAGACGGTCTCACGATGACCGGGTAGCCGACCTCGTTCGCGAACTTTATCGTCTCGTCGGTAGAGAACAGCCGCTTCCAGCCAGGCTGCTTGATGCCGAGGTGGTCGAGCAAGTTGGAGAACTTCTCGCGATCCTCGGCGCGGTCGATGTTCTTTCCCTCGGTACCCAGGATCTTGATGCCGGGGAGGCGGTACTTCTGGTTGACCTCCACGAGCCTCGGCGTGAGGCTATTCGAGATCTGACCGCCGACCGAGACCACGATGCCGTACGGGCTCTCCTTCTCGATGATGTCAAGCACCCGTTCCAGCGTGAGCTCCTCGAAGTAGAGCTTGTCCGACTCGTTGTAGTCGGTCGACACGGTTTCTGGATTGTAGTTGACCATTATGACCTCGTCGATGCCCTTTTGCTTGAGCGCCCAGGCCATGTTGACGCAGCCCCAATCGAACTCCACGCTGCTACCGATGCGATAAACGCCGCTGCCGAGCACGATGATCTTCTTGCCGTTCGGGTTCGCGAGCTTGAAGTCGACGTCGTCCTCGGAACCGCAATAGGTCATGTAGAGGTAGTTCGTGCCCGCCGGGAACTCGGCAGCGAGCGTGTCGATCTGCTTGACGAATGGGGTGATGCCAAATCGGTTCCGCTCCCGGCGGATGACCAGCTCGTCCGTCCTCAAGCAGTTGGCGACCTGCTTGTCGGAGAAGCCAAATACTTTGGCCTGGCGGATCGCGGGTGCCTTGACCTCGTCCGGGTCGGTTATCGAGAGCTTGCGAAGCTCCCGCTCGTGATCAACGATGTTCTTGATCTTGTAGAGGAACCACCTCTCTATCTTGGAGAGCTCGTAGAGCCGGTCGGTGGTAAAGCCGCGCTTGTATGCCTCGGCTAGCCAAAAGACCCGGTTGTCGCATGGGTTGGCTATCTCGTCCTCCAGTTCTTGATCGGTTATCCTGGGAAGGGCCTTGTTGCACACGATGCCGTTCTTGCCGTTGTCGAGCATTCGGATAGCTTTCTGGAGGACCTCCTCGAAGTTCCTACCGATGGCCATGACCTCGCCCACCGACTTCATCTGCGTGCCGATCTTGCGGCTGACGCGCTGGAACTTCTCCATGTTCCACCGCGGGAATTTGAGCACGATGTAATCGCAGGCGGGCTCGAAGCACGCGGTCGTCTTCTTCGTGACCTGGTTGATGAGCTCGGGGAGCGTGTATCCGATCGAGATCTTTGCGGCGATGTAGGCCAAGGGGTAGCCGGTGGCCTTGCTCGCGAGCGCGGAGGAGCGCGAGAGGCGGGGGTTGATCTCGATGACCCGGAACTCCTCGCTTGTCGGGTACAGGGCGAACTGGATGTTGCACTCGCCGACGATGCCGACCGAGCGGATGATGTCGATGCTGGCCGTCCGCATGATCTCGAGCTCCCGGTTGTTGAGGGTCTGGCACGGCGCGACGACGATGCTGTCGCCCGTGTGTATGCCGACCGGGTCGAAGTTTTCCATATTGCAGATGGCCACGCAGTTGTCGTCGTAATCCCGGCAGATCTCGTACTCGATCTCCTTCCAGCCCGTCATGTCCTGCTCGATGAGCACCTGGCGGATCATCGAGGCCTTGATGCCCCGGCTCGCGATGTCGGCGAGCTCCTGTTCGTTATGGGCGACGCCGGATCCCTTTCCGCCGAGCGTGTACCCCACGCGGATCATCACGGGATACCCGATGCGGTTGGCGATGGCGATGGCCTCCTCGACCGTGGTGGCGCTGCCGCTCTCGGCGATCTTGGCCCCGGCCTTGTGCATGGCATGCCGGAAGAGCTCGCGATCCTCCGTGATGTCGATCGCCTCGACCGACGTGCCGATGACCTTGCAGTTGTACTTCTCGAACACGCCCGCCTTGTCCAGGTTGACCCCGACGTTCAAGGAGTTCTGTCCTCCCCACCCGAGCAGGATGGCGTCGGGCCTCTCCTTCTTGATGACCGCCTCGACGTACTCCTCGGTGATGGGGAGGAGGTAGACCTTGTTTGCGAGCCCGGGGTCGGTCTGGATCGTGGCGATGTTCGGGTTTATGAGAACGACTTCGATGCCTTCCTCCTTGACGGCCTTGATCGCCTGGGATCCGGAATAGTCGAACTCGCCGGCCTGGCCGATCTTGATGGCACCGGAACCGAGAATCAAGCATTTTTTAATCCAAGGAAATTTGGGCATGTTTTTTTCACTCTGGTTTGGCTGGGAGGTTGTCGGGTAACCACGGTAACTGATGAGAAGATAGGCATTCAAGATAAAGAACGAGGAAGTTGTCCGGTGGTGGAGAACGAGGGGAATGGTTGCAGATCCTTAACGCGTGTACCATCGGATGATCAACGTTTCTAGTCATCAATACGGCCGCATTAAAAAGAATTAACATTGGTCTTTCCTTATTAACGGTTTAACCGGCCAGTCACCCGATTTCACGTTGAAAACCGCTCGATGATGCCGTTCGAGTGATGGTAATGGGATTCGTTTGCAAGCACAACCACGACTGTAACATTCTCGAACAAAAGCATTACATTGCAAGAAAAAGACTTTTCAAGGCGAACAAGTAGCTCCTTTTTTCGACAAGCGGATGGGATATGGAGAAGGATGTGGGCTCGCATCGCGGCAACCCGGTGCGATATTTAAACAAATAACGAAAAAATAAATAAACCCGAGAGCATACATGATACAAAACCCCGTGATCAAATCGTGGCCCACAGAGAAGCAGCTATAGCACTCGACAACGGCATGATCTTCAAGGGCGCCGGCTTCGGCGCGAGCGGCGAGGCATCTGGGGAGGTCGTTTTCAACACCTCTTCGGCCGGTTACACGGAGGCACTGAGCGACCCGAGTTACAACGGGCAGATCCCCGCACTGGGGGGGCCGCTCGTGGGGAACTACGGCGTGCCGAGCTTCGACGCTCGGGACGAGTGGGGCCTACCGATTTTCTTCGAGTCCGAGTCCTTCAAGCCCGAGGGACTCATCGTGTGGGAATGCTGCAAGCAGCCCTATCACTACACCATGGTGAAGACGCTCGACCAGTGGCTACGAGACGAGAACAAGCCGGGCATAGAGGGCATCGACGTGCGCCAGCTCACCAAGATTCTGCGCAGTTACGGGGTCATGCTGGGCATCGTGAAGGTCGCGGGGGAAGGCGAGCACATCGACTACGACGACCTCAAGAAGCGCGGCATGGAGGTTCCCGACCCGAACGTGACCCGGCAGCTCGTCAAGGAACTGAGCGTGAAGGAGGCGAAGCGGTACGACGCATCTGCTCACCCGGACAAGCACAAGACCGTCGCCCTCGTCGACTGCGGCGTGAAATACAACATCATACGCTGTTTACTCAAGCGCGGCATCAACGTCGTGGTCATGCCGTGGGACACCACGTGGGAGCAAGTTCAAGACCTCAAGCCCGGAGGGATGGTCTTCTCGCCCGGCCCAGGCAACCCCAAGGACTGCAAGGCCGCCATCAAGACCGTGGCATCCTGCATAGACAACGGGCTTCCCACGATGGGTATATGCCTCGGGAACCAGATCATGGCTCTCGCGGTCGGCGCGGACACGTACAAGATGAAGTACGGGCACCGTGCGGCCAACAAGCCCGTCATCGACCTCACGGATCCCGTCAAGCACGCTTTCATCACCACCCAGAACCACGGCTTCGCCATCGACAAGGACACCTTGCCGCCCGACATAGAAGTCTACTTCATCAACGCCGACGACAAGACCGTCGAGGGCATCCGGCACAAGACGAAACCCGCCTTCGCGGTGCAGTTCCATCCAGAGGCGACGCCCGGCCCCTACGACACGGAGTACCTCTTCGACAAGTTCGTCGCCATGCTCGGTTGATCGCTCCAGGAACCGCCAGAGTGCCGCCATGCTGCCACGCCCGCGATCGCGGGTCGCCACGGGAGACTTTGCTTTCTTTAAAGGAGCCGTTATACAATTCCGATAAGCTTGAAAAGCAAGCATATCGATCATTCTTTAATCCCCCAGGGATCCACCTCGTGGAGACAGCACATGGCAGAGCAGAAAGAAGACGCGACGCTGAAGCTCGTCATCTTCGGCGACGCCGGCACGGGGAAGACGACGCTGGCGCACCGGTACATGACGGGCCTCTTCAAGCAGAACAAGTTAACGCTCGGCGTGCAGTTTCACGTCAAGAGGGTCAACATCGTCATCGATGAGGGCGAACCATCGAAGAGTTACACTGTGAAGCTCCAGATATGGGATTTCGGTGGCGAGAAGCGCTTCAGGTTCCTTTTGCCCCCCTACTGCCGCGGCGCGCAAGCGGGGCTGTTTCTATACGACGTGACGAACAAGAAGTCCTTGGAAAACGTCGCCGATTGGACATCACTCGTGCTCGAGAATGCCGGGAAGATACCCATAATGCTAGTAGGGGCCAAGGCGGATCTCGAAGAGAACCGTCAGGTGTCGCGCGAAGAGGGCATGCAATTCGCTGAAAAGCTCGACCTGGCCGGTTTCGTCGAGACGTCGAGCAAGAACGGGCAGAATGTGGAGATAACGTTCGAGACGGCGGCGAAGCTCGCGTTCAAGGCGATCGCGAGCCAAGGACAATAGGCCGCAGGCCCCTAACCACCCGGCCCCGACGCGACCGGCCATCCCCGGCCGGCACGGTTTCAGAAATTCGCTACACCCACCTCGTTCTTATGCCCTCGTGGAATCCCCGGCACGCGACCATGGCCATCATCGAACAGCGCGACGCCGAGCTCTTCCAGGAGAGGGCGAACCCCGAGGAGACGATCAAGACCAAGATCGACTTGATAGCCAGCACGATCGTACGGGTCGAGGAGAACAAGTCTCGGTTCGCAGGCACGCTCTCGAGATCCAAGGCCGCGTTCCGTATCCCCGTCGGGCTCAAGAAGGAATACGCGATCAACGACGACGCCCTTGCCAGCGGCTTGGCGCTGCAGAACCCCGCGGGCATGAGGATAGGCTCCGTCGACGGATCCGTCCTCCGGGAGTCGCTCGTCGGGGTGGACATCATCGCGTCCAAAGCGCGTGGCGTGGTGTTCAAGTTCTACACGAAAAAGCCGCCCATCGTCAAGTACTTCCCGCAAGAGAAGAACGAGAACTTCAACCTGTTCGGCATATTCCAGAACGCGAACGCGCAGGAGCTCGAGAGCTTCTCGAACGCCGAGCGATTGCTGAGCGAGCTCGAACTCGTGCACGCCATCCTCTCCGCGGAGCCGCACCTGGACATGATGATCATCGACGGTTCCTTGTTCATCCCCGAGATCTTCACCAGCAGCGAGAGCTATTTCGCGAGCCGCTACAACAAGCAGATCTCCGACGTTCTCAAGCGCATCCTCGAGACGAGCAGGCAGAACGGGACGATCCTCGTCGGCGTGGTGAAGGACTCAATCAAGGCCGACTTCGCAGGTACCGTAGGGAGGATGATACCCGCGTGCATCGACGCGTTCCCCGCGTTCAAGGAATTCCTCTCGTTCGACTACCGGCAAGCGATCCAGGTCTTCAAGGATTACGACCTGTTCTACCGGTTCCTGAGCGAGGGCGAGCGCTCCTTCTCCATGCGCACGTACCCAAGGCCCGGGCAGGCCATCGGAACCGCCACAGAGTTCGACCGGTACATGAAGGACAACGATCTCGGCTTGTACTCGTACATGTTCAAAGCTGTCCCGATGGACATACCCTTGAAGGTCGAGTTCTTCTCGACGAACGACCGTGCAGCCGTTGCCAGCCTCGTTGACAAGTCCTCCGCGCTGCTCTATCCCCTCTCGAAGATCAACGTTGATTACTCCGAACCGAGCCCGCAAATGGAGGCGCACAAGCGCGTGCGGATACCGGAGCAGGATTTCAAGGTCATCATCGACATCATCCGCCAGAAGACCGGTTTCTGCTCCACGATGCTGCAGAAGCGCCGCGAGCGGCGGCCGTTCTAGTCCGCCCCGCGAGGCCCCGCCGGCGCCCCCCGAGCCCTGGCAAGCTCGACGGCGGTTCGCAGCACCCCCAGGAGCAAGAAGAGCTCCCGGCGGGACACGTGCGCCCGCGCTACCATCGACTTGAAGGCACGGCGTGTCTTCTCGACCTTGTGGGCGGGAACCCTGGTGAGCGTGACCAGCTCGTCGAAGTAATTCAAGAAAACGTTTTGCTTGAGCTTTGGCGCGAGAACGATCTCGCCCTTGGCGCTGCCGGTCGCGAGCAGCTTCGACAGCTCGTACAGGCATATCGTCGCGGCGTGCGCGAGGTTGATGGAGGGGTACACGTCGGAGGTCAGGATCGTGACAAGCTGGTCAACCTGGTTGAGGGCATAGTTGGGGAGACCGGTTCGCTCGTTGCCGAACACCATGGCGATCTTCGATGCGGCCAGGTTAGTAATGCGGGACAGGTCATCGATGAACGTGTCGATGTCGACCGGTATGCGGTGGAGCGTCCGCTCCTTGAAGATCTTGCACGACGTGCCGGCCACGATGTCGAACCGCTTGAAGAGCGACTCGAGGACGCCGGCCTTGGCAGCTTCGCTCCCATCCGGGAAGCGCACCACCTCCGCCCCGTCGAGCACGTCGGCCGCGTGCACGGCATAGTTCCTCGCATCGTCGCCCAAGGGCACGAGCGGGTTGACGAGGATCAAGTGCTTGAACCCGAAGTTCTTGATCGACCGGGCGACGCTCCCGATGTTGCCCTCCTTCTCGGGCTCGACGAGGATCACATACACGCCGCCGTTGGGACTCGATTCCTGGGCCATGTTACCACCGCGCGAACCCGGGGCGGCGGCTTAAAAAGTCATGCGATCGCGTGGAACGCTTCGATGTCCTCGAAGAACCGGTGAACGTTGGCACGCTCGACTATCCTGAACCCGAAGCCACTCGCCCACGCGCTGGTATCATCGATGCCGGTCAGCGATGACTTGACGAAGAACACGTGGCCCCCGGGCACGAGATGTGGCCTCACGTCTCGCAAGAACTGCTCCAGCACCGCCCTCCCGCCACCTGGAGCGTGCAGCGCCTTGTCGATAAAAAAGGCGTGCTCGCGCCCGTCCTCGCAGTCCTGGATCCTGGGCACCTCGTAGCCTTCCAGCGGGAGGTACGGGGGGTTGAAGCACGCCAGCGAGTAGGCGCCCCCGCCAGGCGCGCCCCGGAGCGCGTCGAGCAGGTTGCCGGCGACCAGCGCATCGCCGCCGCGCCGGCCGCGCCGCGACAGCTCCGCCCTCACGAACGCCACGGCGGCGGGGTTGATGTCGATCGCGTCGACCCGCATGAAGTGGCGCGCGAGGAGGAGGGTCGCGAGGCCCGCACCAGAACCCATGTCCAGCGCGGCGAGGCCGGGATCCATGCAGCCCGGCCGGCGCGACTCGAGGAAGTGCTTGAGCATGGCGAGCAGCAGGTAAGTGTCCTCGGAGGGCGGGTAGATGCCCGCGCCGCCGGGGATCTCGATCTCGATGCCGTCGAATCCAGCTGGGATCATCGCCGCCGTCGCTCCCTCCCCGCGTCCTGGGCCCCTTTCGGTCGAGCCGACGAGTACCACCCCGCGATTGCTTGCAAGTCCTCCGCCGTGAGCTCGCGCACGCGCTTCTCCTTGTGCGGCATCGCGTCGAGCACGCCGGGTTTTATAGGCCGTCCCGCCTCGTTCTCCACGAGCAGGGCCATCGCCCTCCGCAGCAACTTGTTCTTGAAGGGAAAGAGGCCGCGGGTGAGCTCGAGGCAGGCGAGGGCCGCCTCACGGGGCAGTTTCGCCCCCGGCAGGAACCGCACGAGCACGGAGTCGACGCCAGGCACAGGGTAGAAGTTGTTCCGGGAGACGTGCATCACGACCTCGGCGCGGGAGAAGAGGGACGCGTTGGCCGTTATCCGCCCGTAGTCCATCGTGCCGGGCTTCGCTGCGAGCTTCTCGCCGAACTCCTTCTGGCACATGAGGAGGGCCCGGGCGGGCTGGCGCTGCATGTAGTCGAGCACCTTGAAGGTGAGTGGCGCCGAGATCGAGTAGGGCATGGCCGAGAACAACGTGGAATAACCGGTCGGGAAGGGCACCTGGAGCGCGTCGCCCTTCTGGATCGTCACGTTCGTGAGCCCGTGCTCCTTGGCTCGCGCTTCCAGATGATCCGCGAGCCGGGGATCCAGCTCGATCGCGTGCACGTGTTCGACCCGCCTGGCGATGTTGAACGTGAACGCGCCGAGCCCCGGGCCGACCTCGACCACCCGATCCCCCCTTCCGAGCGCGCAGAGGTCGACGACCCGCCGGATCGCGGGCCACCCGTGGATGAAGGTCTGGCCGTGGCGCTTCCTCGGCACCTGGCCGAGCTGCCCGAGCACGTGCCTTATCTCGACGGGCGTGAGAACCTCAAGCGGGGTCGGATCGTCGCTCAAGCGCATCACTCCAGGATGGCCAGGCCGGCAGCCCGTCGCCGTCCTATAACTTGAATGCCATGGGCGCCCCTCATCCCTCAATGCCGAACGAAGATGAGGTGCTTCTCTTCCGGGCTCTCGAGCTCCTTGAGGATGCGCTTCACGATGACGGTCTCCGGCTTGCCGATGCCGGCCCGCTCGGTGACCTCGGCGAAGGTGGCGAATGGCTTCTTCTTGCGCGCGTCGATGATCTGCCACATGGTCTTCTTACCGATCCCGGGCAAGAGTTCGAGCTGGTGCATCTTCGTGGTGATGGGCTGCGAATTATTGAAGAACGCGAGGAAGCGCGTGGGGTCGGCCGACACGATGGCCCCGAGGATGCGCGGCAGCTCGGCCTTCGCGTTGATGGTCAACCTGTCGTAACCGATCCGCTTGAACCGGTGGCCGATGACGTTCTGGTCCCCCTTCCCTATGAAGTCACGCCGGCCGGGCTCGAACTTGAAGCTGGTGCCCCGCTCCCGGTCGATGATGACCTCCAGGATCGAGAAGTAATGCTCGCCGAGCACCTGCAAGATGGGGTCGCGCAGGTGCATCGGGCGAGGATCGTCCACGTACCCGTGGGGGAGGAACTCGAGCTCCCAAGCCCAGTCCTCGTACTTCTTCTGGATGGGCGGGCCGTCCGGGTAGTCCCGGTCGCCGTAGTCCCGGCGATCCCCCCGCTCCGCGGCGTCGTCCCGTAGCCTGGGGTACGGGCGGGTGTACCCGTCCACGCCTCTGGTCGGGGGCTTTCGGTAGGTCATCTACGCTCACCTTGCTCGTGGGGGATGGTATCGTCCGGATCCTCTTTTGGATGGTCGTCTGCCGGGGATGATGATTGGCTTCTACGAAGAATTAGACGCGAACGCTTTAAAAAAGCTTTCCGGCCGGTTTCACCGGAGAACACCTAGGGGAGCTCACGGAAGGCCCGGATGTCGAACAGCAGCTTCTCTATCTCCTCGCTAGGCAACCGCCTCTGGCTTTTCTCCAGGAGCAGCGAAAGCTCTTCGATGGTGTCGGGATTCACGTTCGCGATCTGGATCGCGAGGAACACGGGCAACTGCTTCTCCGTGACGAGCTTCTGGACGACGTTCCTGGCGACCCTCGCGTCCGTCCAAGAAAAGGTCTGCACGTAGTCGTAGGTGCTCTTCAAGAAGTATTTCTTGGTCTTGTCGGCCTCCACGGCCTCCGGTACCACCTCCTCCCCCTCCCCCTCCTCGCCCGTCGGGACGACGGCTGGCGCTGGTTGCATGTCGATCTTCTCGGCGGCGATTATCTTCTCGATGATCTCCTTCACCTCGGGGATGGAGATCGGCTTCTCGTTCAAGATTTCCCTGACCATGGAGAGTCACGCTCTTCGCTCATTCTTGCTCGCCGAGCAACTTTTGGCGCAAGTAGTAGTTCGGCTTGAAGTGGCTACGGTTCGTGATGACCTTCTTGACCTTGTTGCCGTCCTTGACCTCGATGACGAACGCGTTGCCACGCTTTTCGATTATCCGCCCGGTTTTTCCTTGAAAGCGTCGGTAAGGCATGGCCCTGTGCTCGGACGGGTCTATCTTGATGTCGACGATGTCGCCGATGCTGTATTCTATCAGCAAGCTCGTCAGGGGTCGAATGCCCCGTTCCCGCGGGGGCTTGCGGAGCATACTCCTCGTCAAAGCCCTATAACCTTTATGTCTCGTCATCTTTAACATCCGGCAATTATTGACAATTCTCTCGGCAATTCGACGAGCGATTCTTAATTAGAAGGCTATCAATTGCACGTTGTTAGGAGATAAAGTCTGGCTCGGTTAAAAAAACTTCTCGAGTTGGTGCGCCTTCCTCTTGCCTCGCCTTGTGTGGGAGGCACGCAAGGCTCGCCTTCGAGCCGTGGCTCTTCAAGCTCGTCCGGGACGTGCAAGACGAGACCATGAGGAATGGAATATTTTGCCTCCCCCCGATGCGTTAGGAAAAGAAGATTTGGCCACCCGGAAGGTTCATGGATTGGCATTCGCATCCATGTCAATCAGTAAACACCTCAAGCATCACGCTAGACGAGTTTATGAAAGAATTGTGATTCGATCAAGGCGTCCGTGAGAAGAATCACCCGCATCTACTTGGCTCACTTATTGACTTCGAGGACATCCAGTTCCTTGCAGGCGACCTTCTGCCCCGCCAGCTCGGAGACCGAGGGCCTCGTCCTGCCCTCGTCCGAGGAGACCAGTTCCTTGATGTACGTGCCACCCTCGGCCTCGATGTAGAGAACCACCTCCAACGGGTTGGGGACGCGCTCCCACGCGACGCTGTACACGTGCTTGCGCCTCGTCTTGTCTGCCCGCCGGTGGGCCACTCGCTGCGGGGTCTGCTGGTCGAGCGTGGCGCCCTCGAGCCTCGCCTTGATCGAGGCCAGCGTCGCGTCGTCGACCTCCTTCTCGAGCGTGCAGGTGACCTTGTACTTCTTGCGCGTGCTGGGTGCCCCCCCCTTGAGCGCTTGCATCTCCTCGTTCGTGCTGGGCCGGAGCCCGGAGACCTCGACCTTGCCGGCCGCCGCCGCGTTGACGGCCGCTTCGAGTGCCGCGTGGTCGACGGAGCGCCTCTTCCCGTTCAGTATCTCGACCGCGAACGGGCGCCCCTCGCCGAGCATAAGGGCGTCGATATCCTCCCGCCCGGCGCCGTGGAACTTGAGCCCCGTACCACCCGTGTACTCCAAGAACGGCTTGGCGAGCAGTTCCTCTACTGACTCCTGGTACTGCTTGCCCGTGTAGTTGCAGCCCTCGCAACCCGCCCCTCTGCACGCGCGGTGCGGCCAATGGGTTTGCGGGATGCCGCGGACGAGCTTGCGGTACTTCCCGTAGATGAAGAAGGGGTTGATCTGCGCCTCGATGCCGATGCTGTCCTTGTTCTCGACGCTGAACAGGAGCACGGCGTCGGGTGCCTTGAACTCGACGGGCCTGTCGAGCGCCTTGCTGATGGCCGAGCCCACGAACCGGTTGAAGTGCGACTTGACGAGCTCGCCCCACTTGAGCCCGTTCTCCACGCGCATCTCCTCTTCCCTTTCCAGCACGCTGGTCGAAAACCGGGATCCCACGAGGAAGGTGCGGAACTCGACCTTGCCCGCCTCCTCCCGCGCGAGGCGCACGGCCGCGTCTTGCACTTGCTGGGAGAACACGCCACCGCACAACTCGCAGCCGTCCCATTCCCACGGGGCCCTCGGGTCGGCATCGGCGGCGACGGCGAGCAACCCACCATCTTGGTTCCCGCCCACGCCCACGCCCCCGTCCCTTGCCGGGACGATCGCATTCAGCTGCCTGGCCAGCCTGGTGCCGAGGGGGTGGCCGATCGCCGCCTGGCCGACCACGAAGTCCCTGTTCGCGTCGCTTGCCCCGTCCTGCAGCGCGTCGGCGTTCTCCTTGAGGACGCCGTGCGCGTCGAGCAAGGCCGCATCGCGCAGCACCATCCCACGGAGGCCGTTCTCGACCCCCGTGCCGAGCGAGGCGAACTGGCGGCCGAGGCAATGGTCGCACAGCCCGTGGCGGCCGAGCAGCCGCTTCACGATGTCAGTCAGCACCTCCATGGTCGCCACCCGCTCAGTCGTCCACCCGCATCGACTTCACAGTTGCCTCCCTCCCGCCCGCGATCGACGTGTCCGTTCCGCCACACGCCGAGCACGCGAACGCGCCGGGGTTCATCATCGCCAGCGACGCGTCTGCCCCGTCCGCCGCCGGCTTCTTGAACGAGACCTCCGTGACGGCGCCGCAAGCCTTGCACCGCACCTTGCCGGGCGTGCTCGTGATCACGATCTGGGACTCGGCGAGTTCCGGGTAGTTCTCCTTGATGATGTCGTAGTTGTAGCGGAGGAACTCGGGGATGATCATGGTGAACTCGCCTACCTCGACGTGCACCGAACGCACCTTTATGACCCGGTTCTTCTTGACGCTTTGCATCACCACGTCAACGATGTTGCTTGCAAAGGAGAACTCGTGCGTGTCGGCGTCACCCGGTCTCGTCGCTGTCGAGGATGCCGTCGTACTTCGACAGCAGCCCGTCCTTGTCTCGAAAATGAGCGCCCCTCCAAAAGAGCTTCGTGCACCTCGGGCACTCCCAGAAGCGGTCGATGGTCCGGTAGGTGCCGTCCTTCACCCGGCCCTCGACCTGGGCCTTGGAAACGGGCAAGAGGATCTCGTTGCATTTGGAGCAGCGGCTGTTGGCCTGGTCGAAAACGAGTTCGAGGCCGAGGCGTTCCTTCAAGCAAGCAACCTCCTCCCGCAGGGTCTTGCCCCGGACGAGGACCACGCGCCCCGGATCCCGCGCCGAGAACTGGTCGTCCTTCGTGAGCACGAGCCGCCCGGTCTCGAGGGCCAGCCGGTAGATGTCGCCGTCGGGCAGCGCGCCCCCCTCCCCCTCGAGCTCGCCCACGTAGAGCGTGTCGTAGCCGAAGAAACGCAACGTCCTCGCCAGGTTCCCCAGCATGGCGTCGACGATGAACGCGTGCATCACGGCGGCCGACCAGCAAGGTTTCTTGGTGAAGGTGGAAAACGATAAGTGATTGAGGGAATGGAAGGAAGGACGGGGGAGCCCCGGCCGCACGGGCACGCCTAGGCCCTCTTGTCGGCCGACTCGGTGTCGATGCAGTCGAGGATGAGGCGGGCGCAAGCGTCGTTCTGATCCTGGAACTCCTCGTTGGACTCGGCGACCGTGACGTAAAAGCCCTCGACCTTGATCTGGCGCTTCGAGCTGAAGTAGTCAGCGATCCGCTTCTTGATCTCCTCGATCTTCTTGTTCATCTCCTTCCCGAGCAGGTCCGCCTTGTTCATGGCGACGATGATCGTGCGGGGGATGAACCGGACGGCCGAGTAGAACTCGAACTGGTCGTCGATGTCCCGGCTCACGTCGAACACGGCCACGATGAGGCGCGCGATTCTCGACACCGTCGTGATGCCCATGCGGACGAGCGGCCGGTCGTCGCCGCCAGGTGCGAACAGCGTGTGCATCTTGTCGCCGATACGGAACACGACGCGGTTCGGGTGGATGGTCTTGGTCTCCTTCTCGTCGCCCTTGCTCGGCAAGGTGGCCTCGCCCGAGAAGTCCGCCTTGACGATCGATGCCTCGCCGGTCTTGAACTTGTTCTGGAGCGTCTTGTCTTCCACGTACTTTACGAAGAGGCGCAGAATGGTCGTCTTCCCGACCGAGACGTCCCCGAGGATGCCGACGTTCACCATTTACTTGGCCTCCGCCATTTTGTACTCGAGGATCTTGTTCAGAAGGCTCTCGTAGTCCTCTATTTTATATTGCATCAGCATCGAGTTCGAGTGAGCCGTTATGAAGGCCACGAACAGATCTTTCAGCGTTTCGACGTCCTTGTTGATGAACCCGATGAGGCTCTTCTCGTCCGGGTCGCCCGTGTAGCTCTTCGGCGGCGAGCCGAAACCAAACCTTGCGTTCTCCGGCAGGTTGTCGAAGAAACCGAAGGCCGAATATCCCTGAAAACTGAAGAAAACCATGTACCTGCTGCGGACGGACTCGACGATCTCGGTGAGCTGCACCGAAGGGTACAACTCGGCCAGGAGCAGATCCTCGTCGTTCTTGATGACGTAATAAGGGGTGACGGGGGTCTGGCCCTCGTTGAGCATCTGCTTGGGGGGCATGCTCACGAACGGCTGCTTCTCCTCGATGATCTCCGCCAGATCCGGGCGGTTGTTCCTCTCCAGCACCTCCTTGATCTCGTTGTACGCCGCGTCGTAGTCCGTCTGGTACGGCACGAGGCCGCTCAGGTAGATGCTGATGCAGGAGAAGACCGCGTCGAGCACGGGGCGGCGGCTGGTCTTCTTGGACTCCGGCCGGATGGTGCCGGGCCAGTAGCGGAGGGTGCTGTACGTGAAGCCGAACGCCCCGAGGAAACCGCCCGTGAGGAGGAAGAACTTGAAGTTCTCCCCGCCCTCTTGCTCGCCAAACAGCTCCTGGGCCTTCTTGACAAGGGCATCTTCGATCTCGGCCGAGTGGATCTCGCTGTGAACCGTCGGGAAGATCAACCAGGAGTCCTTGCTGCCTTTGACCATGCAATCACATCGGATCGATGAAGTATTCCCAGTTAAGTGTAATGGGTCTAGATTGACGTTGGCTCATTTATTCTTGATGTTAGGCGGTTAATTATCCCGTGGGGACCCGCCGTCCCGGCCGGGAAACATCGCCCCCGGGGCGCCCGGACGTGGATGCCGCGAGGGACGACGGGGGGGCGCCACGCGGGGCGGGAGGGAGCGCCAGACCCAGGCCGAACCCATCTCGAGCGCTTCATGGCCTCTCGCCCGATGCACGTGTCCGAGCAAAAGAAAGGGTGAGCCTATGCCTTTCGAACACGAGTCGGCGTGGACGCCACGCGCCCCCTGGCAGGGCGGCTCAATTTGATGAGATTCCACGACTTAGCTTACCTCCATCGCACAAAAAAGGAAAGGAGAAGGAAGCAATCTCCGCTATCCTAATCCCCTAAGTGTATCTCGTAGCGCTCGTGAAGCCCGTGCATCCATATGAACCCTGGTTTCCGGAGGCCTCACCCCCCATTCCACCGTCACCCCCGTTACCCGGGGTTCCCGTGGTCGTGGTGATCGTGTTCTGGCTCTGATATGAGGGGGTTCCTGCTCGGTAGGTGAAGATGCCACAAGTACAGCCACCCGCGCCACCACCTCCGCCACCCCCACCGCCGCCGGCGCCGCCCTCTCCACCATTACCTCCTTGTCCTGCACAACAGACGGGAAATGCTCCAAGTTCTCTACCGCCTGCACCGCCATGCCCGCCGGTTCCGCCCTTACCTCCCCCACCACCGTCCCCGCCATTCCCACCTTGTCCCAAATACAACAAGTTGTCGGTGATTGTTGGTATAGAGGTTGATGCGTTGGTGAAATAGACGAAGATGCAGAAGGCACCACCGCCACCCTGGCCCCCGCCTCCCCCCGTACCCGCCTGGCCCCCCCCCCCCCCGCCCCCCCCCCCCCCCGCCCG
>JAFGBX010000186.1 GCA_016932935.1 Promethearchaeota archaeon
GCGTCACCATGACCCCGCACTACCTCCACGCGGGCCGCGAGATCAACGCGACCGCGCCCTCAGCGGGGGAGGCATCGACCACCTACACCTACGACCCGCTCGCGACGATGAATTACGTGGACGAGGGCCTCGTGTGGGGGCAATGGCAAGATCACCGCGTCGTCACGTCGCAGCCCGATTCCATCGTCTACGAGCTACCGGTCGGTAGCGGGGGCCTCGCCCTGTGCGGGCAGATCGAGGTGCACTTGAACGCCACGACGAACTGCACCGACACGGACTGGGTCGTCGAGGTCCTCGACCACGACCCCGCGGCCAACACGTCCATGTTCTTGTGCCACGGCATGCTTCGTGCCGCCGCCCGCAACATGGGGGCGGGGCTCGAGTATTTGACGCCCGGGCAGCCCTACGGGTATGCCTTCGACAGCTGGCCCATCGGCGCCTATTTCAAGCCCGGCCACGTGCTCCAGCTCGTCATCCGGTCGTCGAAATACCCTTACTACGCCAAGAACTTCAACGTGGTGGACACGTACTTCAACAGCACCTGGGCGGTCGCGTCGAACACGATCCACCACTCGGCCGGCGGCGCGAGCCGGGTCGTCCTGCCTATCATCGCTTTGCCGTGAGTGCCTCAAGAAGCGGCCTCGCGCGCTTTTTGTTGCCTTATTTTCCCCCCCCTCCCGAATTCCCCCCCGCACTTCTACGCTCGCCACCAGGTCGGGGGAATAAAAGCACGATAACCCTTCTCGCGCTTTCTTAATAAGACAACGCTGAGCGATTATGAACGGGGCCGAAAACCGGGCATTCATAACTGCTCCCCGCGCTTTTTGCAATCGACGCAGCGCGTTTTCCCATATCTCCCCATAGCACCCGACGGGGAAGGTTTATATTCGACCCGCAGCGTCTGTTTATCGAAAGTACTAAGTGGTCATCTACATACCGATGGCAGGCCTTCCCCTATGAACATCCTCTACGTCAACGCGGCCAACGCCGGCTCCCTCGGCCTGGACTCGTTCCTTTGTGCCCCCCCGCTGGCGCTCATGTACCTCACGCCCACGGTACCCCAGCACAAGAAGTTCCTCATCGACTTGAAGGCGCGCCCCGACACGCCCGACGACTTCATACGCCGCATGGTCCAGAAGGCGGACCTGGTCGCGATCACCTCGTACACGCCCTCCATCAAGAGCGCCATGAAGGTCGGATCGATCGCAAAGGAGCACGGCAAGCCCGTGATCATCGGCGGGTACCACGCGTCGCTCGTCCCCGAGGTCGCTAAGGAACCGATGTTTGACGTCGCCGTGCAGAACGAGGGAGAGCTCACGTTCCCCGAGGTCGTCGGCATCCTTGAGCGTGACGGCAAGTGGACACCCCAGAACTTGAAGGGCGTCCAGGGTATTTCCTATAAAAACAACGGGAATGTGGTGGTGAGCGAGCCACGCCCCCTCGTCAAGGATCTGGACACGCTCCCCATGCCCGACCGGACGCTCATCGGCGACACGAGGTACGAGTACTTCGGTGTTACTATGGACGCCCTGGAGAGCTCGCGCGGCTGCGTGGGGCAGTGCGACTTCTGCTGCGTGAAGGAGCACACGCCCACGTGGCGCAAGAAATCCCCCGAGCGCGTTATCCAGGAGCTCGAAGCGCTGTCCCGCAAGACGCGATGGATCGGCTACCAGGACTCCGAGTTCTCGATCAACATGGATCGAGTGCGCCAGATCTGCGACCTCACGATCGAGCACGGCCTCGACAAGCAATGGTATTCGGCGCAAGTGCGGGCCGACGATCTATTGCGCGACAAGAAGGCGTTCGACCGGATGGTCGACGCCGGGTTCAAGATGCTCTTCATCGGCATCGAATCGGCGCACCAGGCCAGCCTCGACCGCATCGGCAAGCGGGAGACGGTCGGCACGATAAAGGAGGCCGTCAAGATGTGCCACGACAACGGGGTCGCGGTGCTCGGCGCGATCATCATCGGCAACATCGGGGAGACGTACGAGGACGTGCTCAAGACGATCAAGTACGCGAACGAGCTGGAGATAGACATCGCGCAGTTCACGGCCTTGACCCCCTTGCCCAAGACGAAGCTCTGGGACGAGATGGAGAAGAACGGCTGGATCGAGGAGAAGGATTGGACGAAATTTGATTTTACTCAAGTAGTTGCACGAACGGACGTTCTCACCCGGAAGCAGATCGCCGAGCTCGTCCACAAGGCCTACCACGACTTCTACATCGGGTCAGGTTTCGGCGATTACTTCTGGAACAAGGCACCCCGTTATTTCGCCAACAAGAAGAACTGGTGGTTTTTCAAGATGTTGCCCGAGTACTTGAAGAATATTCCCGCGATCATGAAGCTCGTGGAGGATTTCTCGCACATCAGGTAATCCTGATATATGCTTTCTCTGGCGTTTTTCTCTTCCCTTGCCATGCCGAGCCGCGGGCCTATCTTCAAGGCTTCCTCTAGGTTCGTGGGGCAACTTGGAGGCTTGGCTTTTTCTCGTGCCTTTTATACTCCCTTAGGAGGCTGATGCTACCCGACTCGAGGCGGGCCCCGTGCCCGCCGGGTGGCAACCATGGCGCGCGACGACGAGATTTCCGAGACGGCCGAGTGGCACGATATCAACGACATCACGTCCCAGCTGGTCGGCATGATGGACGCCCTCGCCGATCCAGACCCGGATCACGTGATGGCACGGCGGGCACTTGCCCGGACGATCGCTTGCATTCGTGCCGACAAGTCGGCCGAGAACGACGCTTTCTTCAACAGCCAGGTGGCCCGGCAACTCGTGTACTTCCGACTCATCGACGCCGGCATCCTGGCCTGACGCTCCCCTCTTCATTCCTTCCTTCCCGGCACGTTGCGTCCCGCCTCCCGCCCATAGCCTTTTATCCCTCCAACGTGGATCGAGCTAACGGGAAGTAACGATGAACGGCATACTAGAGAGGTTGCGATCCATCGTCTCGGAGCGCTTCGTCAAGGACGACGTCTACACGCGCCACGCTTACTCGCGCAACGTGGATCCAGTGCTGCAAGGCGTGCCTGACTACGTCGTGAGGCCGAGAGACGCACGGGAGGTATCCGAGGTTATGAAGCTCGCCAACGAGCTCGACGTCCCGGTCACCGTGCGCGGTGGCGGGGACTGCGAGTTCGGCGGCAGCAAGCCGGTCGGCGACGGCGGGATCCTCATCGACATGAAGCGGATGGACGGCGTCATCAACATCGACCAGGACAACCTGGTTGCCACAGTCGAGGCAGGAATCTCGTGGGGGAAGCTGAACGAGCAGCTATCGCGCCTGGGTTTCTATACGGGCTGCATGGGCCCCGGCAGCGGTATGACCGCCTCCGTAGGTGGCGGCATCTCGCACCACTCGGTTGGTGGCGGGGGCTGCGCCCGGTACGGCGCCTGCACGAACGGGCTCGTCGGGCTCGAGGTCGTACTGCCGACCGGGGAAATCATCGAAACGGGCTCGCGCGCCAACAAGCACGCAGCCGCCCCTTTCAACCGGTTCGGGAACGGCCCCGACCTCGCCGGCCTGTTCTGCGGGGACAACGGCATCCTCGGGGTGAAGACCAAGGTCTCGCTGCGGGTCTACCCCCGCCCGCCATGCGCCGCGTACAAGACCTTCGTCATGGGCCGCAAGTCGGCCGAGGCGGCAGCCAGCATCTTCGCGGCCATCCGCCACAAGGGCATCGACGTCTACGACGCCATGTACATCATGGACCTGGTCGTGCTGGTCGGCAGCGAGAAGGGCCTCTACCCCCTCTGGGAATCGCTGAAGAAGAAGCGGGGGATCTTCTTCTACACGGTCGAGGCGAATTCCGACGCGGAGCTCGATGCCAAGGTCAAGCAGCTCGACGACGTAGTCCTCACGCAGAAGTGCGAGGCCCTCGGCCAGGAGATCGCGGACGGGAATTATGCCAAGTGGCACTACGTCGAGCAAGGCGGGTGGCAGACCTACCACAACCTGTGGGGCATCGAGCGCGGCGGGTACGAGCCGCTGACCGCCGAGTGCTTCGTGCCGGCCAGCAAGTTCCCGGCCATCCTCGAGGACCTCGACGCGTGGGACGGGGAGCACGTGCAAGACATTGAAACCATCTTGAAGACCTGCGGCACGCGGCCCGTCACGGGCAGCGGCCCCGTCTTGCTCGTCGACGGCTGCAACGTCGAGCTCACTTGCGGCTTCACGACGTTCAACGCGTACTTCAACGGGTCTTACCACCCCGAGGTCGCCGAGGCCAACTTGCGGCTGTGGAAGTCCATCCTCGAGCGCGTCACGAGCCACGGCGCGCAGTGGTACATGATGGGCGATATCACCTCGAGGCTCATGGTCGACATCGGCGCGTACGCGCCCGGATACCTTGCTGCGCTGCGCGCGGTCAAGGACTGCCTCGACCCGAGGCACGTGCTCGGCCGCGGGAAGTTCAACTTCTGGGGGGTGCCCGGTAGGTGAGCGATCCAGGCAAGATCGGACACGTGAAGGCCCGGTGGGCAGACATCATGTCGTGCATCGGCTGCGGCGACTGCGGCTATTCGATACGCCCCGCCGTCGGCCGGCACCTCGTGTGCCCCGTGAAGGAGGCCAAGGGGCCGGCCGGCTTCGAGCCAACGTTCTCGCGAGGGCGGATGGGCATCCTGAAGAGCCTGCTCGAGGGCAAGGTGGAGCTCGGCGAGGGGCTGGTCGACATGACCTACGAGTGCACCGAGTGCGGCGCGTGCAATGAGGTATGCCACCAGACGCATAACCCCGGCGTCGTGCTCAACACGTCGAAGTGGATAGATCACGTCGAGGTGTGGCACGCGCTGCGGCAAGACCTCATCGCCAGCGGCCTCGCGCCGCTCGCCAAGCACGCGAGGCTGCTCGCCGCCATAAACGACCCGGCCGCGCGGAACCCGTACGGCGAGCCGAAGGCCAGCAAGACCGCCTGGGCGGCGGGCGCGCCCGGCATCTCAAGCGGCTCGGATATGGTGCTCTTCGCCGGGTGCACCTACCCGCTCAGGCTGCCGGGGACGCTAGAGAACCTCGGCCGCATCTTCGCCGCGGCCGGGCGGAGCTTCTCGCTGCTCGAGGACGAGTGGTGCTGCGGCTCGGTCGCCCTGCGCATCGGCGACCTGGCGGCTGCCAAGGACAC
>JAFGBX010000187.1 GCA_016932935.1 Promethearchaeota archaeon
CCGCAAGAACTCGCGCCAAGTATCCACGGTAGCCCCCCCCGTTGTTGCGTTAAAACTTCGAGTGCGGGAGGCCGCTGACGTCGGGCACGAAGAACCTCTTCTTCCCGCGCTGCTGCTTCTTGAAAGAGCCAGCGAGCATCGTCCGCCCGATCGATTCGTGGCGCCGTACTGGTTCCTCGCCGATGGCCAGTTGGATGAGCTCCGTTATGTACCAAATGGGCTTCCTCGTCCAATAGAAGCTCTTGACCACGGAAAACATCTCCTGGCAGCCAGCACAGTAGGTGCACACGATGTCGGTGCCGGTGGACGTGACGTTCCTCAAGCACGACGTGCTGCCCTTGATGATGGCCAATTTGGAATATGACGACGCACGGCTGAACCCGTAGCCGATGCCGCAGCACAGGTTCGCGTCGCCCGCGTGCCGTGCCTCGACGACCTTGAAGCCGAGCATCTCCAGGATGGCGCGCGGGTGGCCGTAATAGCCGGCCTCGTAGATCTTCGCGTGGCACGCTTCCTGGATGGTGGCCGTCATGCCATCGAAGCGCTTGACCACTTGCAATTCCCCCGTCCGCAGCTTGTCGTGGAGCACCTTGATGAGCGGAACGACCTCGATTCCGCTCGTGTCCGCGCCGAACTGCGGTAGGATGTTGGCGAGCATGTCCCCGCAGGCGTTGCAAAGGCACACGACCCTCTTGACCTTGAGGAGGTCGCGAAGGTACCGCGTGATCCGCTTGGCGACTTGCTCGACCACGTCGAAGAGGCCGCTGCGGAAGTAGGTCTCCCCGCAGCAGTTGTCGATCGACCCTCGCACGACCATCCCGTCGAACAATCGTGACGCCGCCGTTCCGTCCCCCCGCTTGGCGAGGAAAAGGTAGGGCATGGTCACGCCGCTGCAGCCGGGGTAGATCATTTCATCGACGGGATCGAGGTTTCGCCATGACTCCACCATCGCCCTTTCCTCCCGGGGGAGGTGGTCGACCACGTGTGTCCGGAAGTTCACAGGCTCGTGGTGGACGAAGTACTTCGCCCGGACGGGAAGCCCCTCCTTCTTGTAGGCACCGTGCCATATCGCCTGCACCAGGTTCGTCGGGCGGCAGTCGTTGGGGCAAGCGACGTTGCACGCCATACACGTCGTGCAGGACGCGAGCACCTTCCTCGCGGGCCCGGGCAGGTCGTGGCCACTTTCCTGGCAGGCAACGAGCGCCGAGATGGCGACCTTCGCCTCATCGATGCTCAGATGCACGACGGGGCAAGAGTTGAAGCAAATACCACATTTCGTACATCGATCCGCTTTGAATGGGCCCCGATCGTATCGCCGGAACTTCCACTTGTCCGTCGCTATGTTCATCGCCCCGCTCCTGGTGTTTGATGCGTTGATGGTGAGGTGTTCCCACGGCGTCGATTAATACTTTCGCCCGACCACGAGGCCGGGAGTGTGCCGTGCTCAGCTGCCGAGCGGGTACCGGCCCCACTTATGCACTGCGTCCCGCATTGCGATGGCGTTCCGCATCGGCACCTTCAAGTAGTCGTGGGCGGGTCCGCTGATGTACCCGCCGCCGGCACCCATAGCCTCGATCTGGGCCCGCACGTGCCGCTCGATGGACGCGGGGCTGCCGAACGTGAGCTCCCTGCTCGAATCGATGCCCCCGACGAGGGTCAGTTGGTCGCCGAACTGCTTCTTGACGGCCGCGTGATCGATCTCGGCAGGCACCTCCATTGACTGCCAACCGTCGAGGCCCGCGTCGACGAGCATGGGAAGCAACTCGACGATGTTGCCGCACGAGTGCATGATCGCCTTGGCGCCGATGTCATGGATGGCGCCGAAGAGGGCCTTGTATGGCTCGTAGAGGAACCGCTTGAAGGTGCGCGGCGAGATCAAGGGGCGTCCTTTCTGGCCGAGGTCATCGCTCAAGTAGATGCACGGGAAATGAAGCGGCTTGAGGGCCTCGACCGCGTTGAGATCTTGCTGCAAGATCGAGTCGACGATCTTGTCAACGAACGGGGCATCCTTCGCGCAGAGATAGCCGAAGGAGTCCATGCCCATCATGAACCACGTCTCCTCGAACAGGCCCGCCCTGTTGATGTGCCCGCACAAGAACATGCGGTCGCCGAAGGCCGCCTGGAACTCGTGGACGGCCTCATGGTCGACGCGCGCCGCCGCGTGCTCGTGGGGCCAGCCGTGCTCCCCGAACCATGCCTCGATCTGTCCCCTCTTCTTGAGGAAGCCGTCGACGTACCAGGTATACCGGTGCCCCGTGTCGAGCTTCCGCCAGCCGTTCCGCCGCCCCTTGTAGTTGACATACTGGCCCTCGTCCCGGGATCTGTACTTAGCGGCCGTGGCTTGATCCTCGATGATCTGGCCGTGCTCGTCGATGACCCTCTCGAAATCGAAGAAAGACCCGGCGGTGTACAAGGAGTCCTCCCCGCCGAAGTAATAAGCCAGCGTCCGGTCGCCGAGCGGCGTGAAGAGCATATTGCGCTCGTCGGAGAAGAACGGATCCGATCCCGCGAGCTCGCCTTCCTCCTCGTTGAACTCGATCCTGGTGACGCTGTACTCGGGGATCCCCATCAAATGGATGGGGATGCGGTCGGGCAGCCCGTTCCGGTTCAAGATCGCCTCGAACCGCTCCGTCGCCGTCATGGTATCGGTTGGTAGAATCATAGGTAGAGCTTCGCCGGAGGGCTATTTATCGGCGATGCATGGGCTGCCCTCGCCCAGCACGCCGACGGACGCGAGAACGATGACCGTTCAGCGCTTGTATGCCTTGAGGGGGCCCGATTCGCCGCCCACGCGTGATGCATCGAGCATGCTGCGGTATTTTTCCTTCGCTTCATCGAGTTTTGCCAGCGCCATCTTGTGACTCCGCTTCAAAGAGTCGATATCGAAGGCCCTGGGATTTTTTTCAGCAATCCGCATGATGTTCTCGATGGATTCGACCACGTGTATGATGTTGGCTACTTCGGATTCCGTCATTGTAATGCTCACTTGTCCTCAACGATAGACCAGCCAGAACATGCTTACGTCCAATGTATTCCTTGCACCGGATGTATTTATTTAAGCCTCTCGCTTCTCTCGCAAAGGGGATTCACGCCAACGGCTTGAATTTAAGCTCGAACGGCATTAGGCGGCATTGGACCGCCGTGCTTTGCACGTGCTCGGTATCATTCTTGTAGGCCCGGATCTCCTTGACGAGCGATCGGCGGGCGGCATTCCTCGCCTTCTCGAGGGCGACTATATCTAGCCCCGGGTGTTTTTGCGCGCTGGTCATGATGGTCTCGACGGATTGGATGAACACGAGCTTGTTTGTGATGCTCGCACCACTTTCGTCAAGCCGCATCATTGCCGCGCTGGCCTTCCTTGCAGTCGAACGCAAGACTTAAACTTGTCCTGGTTGGATGAACATCGGTACAAGACTTATTTAAAGGCTGCGTGGCGGGGGATTTTGTGACGCCGCCACATTATTCCATCCGACGAAAAAAAGCGGATACTTTCACGAGGTGCATTGACGAGTGGATGATTCGGGGAAGAAAACCGTTTTCGCCCACCAGCTGCCCACATGGTTCGACGATGCCAAGTTCGGCATCTTTATCCATTGGGGGCTTTATTCCGTGCCAGCGTTCGCCCCGGTGGAGGAGGACATTGTCGCTGTGCAGAAAAAGGGCCTGGGATACTATTTCAAGTACACCCCCTACGCGGAGTGGTACCAGAACTCGCTGCGCATCGACGGCAGTCCCGTCCAGGAGTACCATGCGCGAACATTCGGAACCCGGCCGTACGAGAGTTTTGCAGACGACTTCAACTCGTTGCTCCCCAAGTGGCGACCCGGGGACTGGGCGGATCTATTCCAGCAAGCCGGTGCCAAGTACATGGTTCTCGTTACCAAGCACCATGATGGCTTCGTCATGTGGCCCACAGAGCACCCCAATCCGCTCAAGCCCGATTACCACGCAACCCGTGACATCCCCGGCGAGCTCGCCCGCGAGGTTCGCGCTCGCGGCATCCGCTTCTGCACCTACTATAGCGGCACGCTCGACTGGTCGTTCCAGCCCGAGCCCATCGTCGACTTCGCCTCCATGGTCACCAACGGGCCAACGAGCCGGCAGTATGTCGACTACGCGAACGCGCATTGGCGCGAGCTCATCGACAAGCACGGCCCATCGATCTTGTGGAACGACATTGGCTATCCGCCAGGCACGGATGTTAACGAGATCTTCCTGTATTACTATCAAAAGCACCCGGATGGGTTGGTCAACGACAGGTGGGTTCAAGTCTCCTCTAGGGCACGTAAAGCGTTGAAAACGCGGCTGGTCAAGTGGCTCGCCAATGGAATTGCCGCCGCGGCGATCCGAGGCGGGAAGACCGAGCCCAATTTCGGATATCACCACGATTTTACCACTCCGGAATACAAGACCTATCCGGTCATCAAGAAGAAGAAATGGGAGTGCACGCGCGGCATCGGGCACTCGTTCGGCTATAATCATGTCGAGGGCGAGCACCAATACCTTTCAACCGAAGCCCTGGTGCACATGCTCATCGATATCGTGAGTAAAAACGGTAACTTGCTCCTCAACATCGGCCCGAAGGCCGACGGCACGATCCAGGAAATCCAACGGAACCGTGTTTTGGCGATCGGCAAGTGGCTCGCCACGAACGGGGAGGCCATCTACGGCACGCGGCCGTGGACTCGGCCGTCGGCCAGCACGTCCGAGAAGATCGGCGTGCGGTTCACGAGGAAGGGGGACGACCTCTTCGCGATCCTCCTCGGCACGCCAACCCGGCCGCGCGTCGAGATCTTGTCGCTGAGGATCCCGGCGGGGAGCAAGCTCCAGCTGCTCGGCAGGGAGGGCGATCTCGAGTGGAAGCATGATGGGCCGAACGCCGTCTTGTCGGTGCCGGATTGCCCGGCCGGCGCTCACGCCCACGCGATCAAGATCGCGGGAGGGATCGCGGCCCCATGATCCCCGAAACACGCCCGGGGCCTCTATCCCAGGGAATTGCCCATTGTTTATTGCCAGGGTCTGAAGATGCGATGATCGTCGCATGCACATAAATCCCATGGTGCATTGCGGCATCTATGCACAAGAGGAGTGAACGGTTCACGGCGTGGCTGGCGCCATCGAGGCGGGCTGCCACCCTCGCCAGCACGTTTAAACTGATCCGGAGCGTGCTGCTCGTCGACGCGGCGTGCTTCTTCACGATAGCCATCGAGTACACCCTCTTGCCGAGCCTCGCTGGCCTCATCGTGCTGCAGCAGGGATTCTTCACCTTCCTCCTCGCGGTCTTTGGGTTGGTCTCGCTGCTTGGCGCCTACTTCTATGACCGGATTGAGGTCGCCGGGTGGAACATCGCGCTCCTCGCATTTTCCGGGCTGCTATACTTCGTCCTTTTCATCTATCTCAACGGGCCGTTCAGCGCCCTCGCGGGCACGTTCTTCATGGTGATGTTCTGCCTGGACCTATTGGCGATAGGCCTCACGATCGCCTTGCACATCTCCGAGTGGATCCGCTGCATCCGCGGCGGGAGACCCCGCTATCTCGGGCACGTCGATTGGAGCAGAAAGAACCCGAGGGCCAAGCAAGCCGCCCTCATCTTGACCGTCGTTGCGATGGCGTCGATCGGCATCGGTTGTTATTTTAATTGGGGCATAGTCATAACGGTCAAAGCACCGGACGGCTTCAAGACCACCAGCAGCTATTGGGGGCCTCCATCCTTGAGCCTCGCGGACGCCACGGTCTCCACGGCACCGGTGGACAACAACACGCTGCTCGTGACGCCGGGAACCATCAACATGACCCTGCCCAACTTCGTCAACGGGTCGCTGGCATACATCACGGGCGTGAACCAGTCGAGCCCCATCAACTACGGCAACTATTCCGCCGGGGCGCGTTCCTTCCCCAACGGCACCATCCACCTGTCGCAGCCCTTGCCGAGCCTCGGGAACGTGACCGTGAAGTTCAAGTACGCCACGAATTCCAGGGTGCTCGAGTACCTGGGCATCGGCAACAGCACGCTCATCATGAACCACCACTCCTCGTCCCACCCGATGTACCCGAACGGTTACTGGTACTACAACGACGACTTCTTCGCGTCGGTAGAAAGGACGTACTTGTTCCAGCTCCTCGATTACTGGGGGGTGCATTACTACTTGAACGTGCATAACGGGATCGACTTCCCCCACGTGTTCAACTACCCCCAGACCGTGCCGCTGTGCTACACCATGATCGACTGGTTCGTGATCCAGCGCGCCCTGGGCTTGTGTTCTGGCTTCCTGGGGATCTCCCCGGACTTCGAAGGCGGGGACTACGAGAAGATCTGGTACGATGGCAGCAGCGCCGTGCCCTTGTACCCGGGCAGCTTGCTGCCCGACATCATCCCGGAGGAGGAGTGGTACTGGCTGAACTGCCAGAACCAGACCTTGTTCGCCGAGGCGGCAGCGGCATGGGAGGGCGTCTACGACTACGCGAGCGAGCGTGGCTTCGGCACCTATGTCGTCTTCCAGGGAGGTGCAATGCGGGAGGTAGTCGACGGGGACATCGACACGACGCACTTGCCGACATTCCCCGTCACCGACAACCCGACCGTCCGCTTCGGGATCATGTCCTACCAGGACGGGCAGAGCGACGTCCAGGGCGGCCGCTTCAACCAGTATCGCGACTGCGTCGACCAGATCGCCATCTACGGCGACCGGGGGCGCTCGATCTTGACCGGGTGGATCGCGGCAGACACGCGCTGGTACACGGACGACGAGCTGGGCCTCGGCAGGTACATCGAGGACGTTCTCATCGCCCAGGCCGCCGGCATGACCGAGATCTTCCACGCGCCGATCTACCGGCTGCAGGGCAAGTGGGGCGACGACGCGGTGCTCCTCCTCCACCAGGCCTTGAACGAGTGGCCGAAGTACGAGCACAAGATAGTCGTCCCCGTGTGGGACTACAGCGCGGATTACATGGACGCCGTGAAGAACTTCAACCACGCGTGGCAATTCGTCCCGATGATGGCGTTGATGGTTTTCGCGTTGCTCTTCCCATTCATAAAACGCAAACCAGCCTCCTAATCGAACCTTTATTATTTTCAAGACAGAGAATGATCCACATCACAAAGTGATAGATAATGGCTGAAAAGAAGAAGGAGGAGCAAGCATCGCAAGGCTTCCACGGCGGTGACGCCTTGGTGCGAGCCTTGCACGCAGAAGGCGTCGACCACGTGTTCGGGATCCCGGGCGGCGAGTTCTTGCCGTTCCTCGAGGCCCTCGACCGCTGGGGGACGAATAACGGCATGCATTACGTTAACGTTCGTAATGAGGCTGCAGCCGCGCACATGGCCGACGCGTACGCGCGCGCGACCGGAAAGCCCGCAGTGTGCTGCGGGACGGTCGGCCCGGGCTTCGCCAACTTGATCCCAGGCATCGTTACGGCATCATGGGATAGCATCCCCATGATCGTGATCCACCCCCAGCAAAACCCGAAATTCGACGACCAGCATAGGTTCCAAGGTGGGCTGGACCAGCTTGCCATGTTGCGGCAGATCGTCAAGTATCAAAAGCATGAATCCAACCCGAATCGAGTCGTGGCCACGGTGCAGAAAGCCTTCAAGGAGCTGTCAGCGGGCAGGCCGCGGCCTGTCCAGCTGGAGTTCAGCGAGGACGCCATGTGGGGTTCGGTCGAGGATTATGGAATGCGGATCCTCAAACCAGCGCAATACCGTGCTATCGCATCGCCCGCGGGAAACCCGGAGACGATCAAGGCCGCTTGCGACCTATTGCTGAAGGCGCAGAAGCCACTCATCGTGGCGGGAGGGGGGGTCGTAGCCTCAAACTCGTGGGACAAGCTGCAGAAGCTATCCCTCACCCACGGGCTACCATGCATCACGACGGATATGGGCACTGGTGCCATGTCATCCAACCACGAGACGTTCATCGGCACGACGATCAGCGCGGGTGGGGCGCAAAAAGCGGCACGCGAGTGTGATTTCATACTTCTTCTAGGAACCAAGTTTGGTTTTGACATGGCTTATGGCAAGGCACCGCTCTGGAACGCGGACGCACGCGCCGTGCAAGTGGATATCGACCCGTTCATGATAGGCAAGAATCGATCCATCGATCTCGGCATTCTCGGGGACGTGGGGGTCGTGCTCGGCCAGCTGAATGATGAACTGAATCGCCGCGGGGTAAATACCATCCCCGCGCCAGACTGGCTCCCGGCCCTCAAGAAGGAGCGCGAGCTCGCCGTCCAGTCCCTCAAGGCGAAATTCGAGTCCACCAAGATCCCCATCGATCCCCACCGCCTCATCGCCGACCTGACCACCTTCATGAACCCCGATGATGTTTTGTGCATCGACGGCGGGGATATCGCCGTGCTCGTCATGAACGACATCGATTTCCTCAAGCACCGCGAGCCGCGATCCGTGATGCGATCATCGGCGTTGGGGATGCTTGGCACGTGCATCCCCTATGCGATCGGTGCTAAACTCGGCAAGCCAGACAAGCGCGTGTTCTCCATAACCGGCGATGGTTCTTTCTTGTTCCATGTGCAAGAACTCGATACAGCGATAAAGTATTGCCTCCCATTCGTCGTCGTCATCGCGGACAACTGCAAGTGGGGGATGATCGCCAACCGGGAGAAATCGGATTTCAAGAAGCGGGATCCCTTCTGCGTCGAGCTCTGCAGCAACTACGTGAGCATCGCCAAAGGCTTCGGTTGCTATGCCGAGCGGGTCGATGACCCTGCCCAGATCAAGCCCGCATTGCAGCGCGCGGTTGAT
The DNA here is from genome assembly GCA_016932935.1 of Promethearchaeota archaeon. GTDB lineage: Archaea > Asgardarchaeota > Lokiarchaeia > Sigyniarchaeales > Sigyniarchaeaceae > Sigyniarchaeum. The sequence continues at coordinate 8,762 of JAFGBX010000187.1, forward strand.
TCCGAGCTTCCCGCGGTCTTGCAAGTGCCGATCAAGTTTGTCACCCCACCTGGAACGACGATCCTGCAATCATTCGGGAATCTCAAGTTCTAATCCCCTCATTCCGATGGGGGGAGTAAAACTATTTTTCCCTCCTCTTTGAGGATCAAGTATGACTGAATTGGCAGCCCCGAAGGCTCGAAAGCCTGGAATGGTTATATTCTTGAAGATCTATGGCATCGTGCTGCTCCTCGTCGGCGCGGCGTTCGTCGTGGTGGCCTACATCTTCTTCGCGTCCAGCAATGGCGTGTACTTCGCGGTGGACATCGAGTTTACCTTCGAAAACGGCGAGATCGGCGCTGAAACGAGCTACCCCTACCCGCAGACCGGCCCGACCTTCGTCCAGGCCATCTTCCCGGTGGCGGTGGGCATCACCATGTTCGCCTTGCTGCTCTTCGGGTACGTGGCCGTCTCGAACTTCAAGCGCCCGAAGCCCAACAAGCCCGCAAACGTCACTGCCCTGGTCTTTGCCATCCTGGCTGTCAGCGCTGGAGGCGTGATGGGGTACTACGCGTCCCCGAACATCCCGTTCTGGTATTACGACGCCGGGCCATACCTCACGTGGTCGAACGGCCAGGATCCCACGACCAGCATCACCGTGAGCTGGCACAGCGCGATGTCGACGGACTCGTCCGTCCAGTACGGCACCTCCCCGGAAAACCTGAACATGGCCGCGTCGAGACCCGATGTCACCCAGTTCCACCACGTGCCCATCACGGGCTTGCAGCCAAACACGACCTATTACTACCAGGTCGGCTCGTCGCCGTTCGCCATGAAGCAGTTCACCACGGCACCCTCCGGGAACGCGTCGTTCTCGTTCCTCGTCTGGGCCGACCCGCGCGAGAACAACGGCTACGAGACGGCCATCACCCGGCCGAACCTCCCGCCGCTGATGCTCGAACAGTCAGAGGCTGCGGGAAAGAAGCCGGCCTTCTCGATCTGTTGCGGGGACATCACGTCCCGCGGCGTCGACTTCAACACGTGGAAGCTCTGGCTCGAGGACATCACGACCGACGACTTCGCATCGAATGCATCGCATTTGCTCGCGCCCGGGAACCACGAGAGGCACGACGACATCGGCCAGGTCAACCTGCACAAGTTCTACCCGTACACGAACACGACCTTCTCGCTCGACTACGGCCAGCTACACGTCGTGATCCTCGACATCTTCACCCAGGCGTCGAACGCCGACCCCTGGTGGGACAAGGTTCCCCCCCACCTGCTGGATTGGATGCGCCAGGACTTCCAGGCCTCCAGCGCCACGTTCAAGGTGCTCGCGCTGCACCCGACGCCCATCAACGCGGGTGGCACCCCTGCCAACGACACGCAC
>JAFGBX010000188.1 GCA_016932935.1 Promethearchaeota archaeon
CCGACCGGCGAGGTCGCGAGCCTAGCATCCGGCTGCGACTACTTGGTTCACGAGGCGACCATGGCGGACGAGGACGAGAAGGCGGCCACCCGCTTCAACCATTCGACCCCGTCCGGCGCCGGCCGGATCGCGGCGTCCGCGGGCGCGAGGCACCTCGTGATCGTCCACTATTCCGTGCTCCTGGAGGGGAAAGAAGGTGCCATCGCCGCGGGGGCGAAGAAGGAGTTCCCCGGCAACGTGATCGTCGCTAAGGACTTGATGGAATTGCCTCTGAAAAAATGATGTAGGTAGGACGTGTTCACGGCTTTATTAATTCCTTGATTCGCACGACGTAACGCATCAAGTTGGAACTATCACTTGCCGGTATCGAGATCGCGAGCAATCGAGTGTCATCGAGCACGTGGATGATGATGCTTTGCGACTCGCCGATCACGGTAGTGAACTCGGCGTCCTCGCCCGTGATGAGGTTGTTCACGTTGAAGATCGCCGACACGAAGGCCGAGAGCCTGGCCTCGTCGATGCTGTCGCTCTGTATCTTGATGGGCAGCCCGTCCTTGGTGACGATGGCGTACATCTTGGCGTCGGGTATGGCCACCTTGATGCGGTAGAAGATGTCGCCGTAGTTGATGTCCGAGGTCTCGATGATCGCGGATATCTTCAGGGCGAGCTCGTTGAGCTCGGACACGTACTGGTCGATGCCCTCGAGTTCGACGACTTGCCTGTCCAGGATGGCGCCGAACGAGATGTTGCGCGTGAGGAAGCACGCCAGGATGTACGTGGGGCCGTAGGTGACGACGTGCTTGAGGTTGTCCTCCGCTATCTTGGACGATGCCTTGGACGAGATGAAGAGGATAGACGTCGTCGCGGCGACCATCTCCTTCGCGTTGTACTTCTTGATGTCGGGCTTGATGCAGGAGGCCACGATGTTGCCACCGTGTGTGCCGACGGTCAACGCCTTTATCGCGAGGCCTTTCTTGATCTTGTCGTCCAGCAGTTCCTCCACGCGTTCGATGAAGTCCTTCTGGCTATCGGGTATCTTCGACACGGTTGCTTCACTTCGTTCTCTCTGGATGCTCGTCGGTCATCGGGGCGGGCGCGCTACATGTCGAGCTCGCGCTTGAGCTTCTCCAGCTCCTTCTTCACGTCCTCTGCCGACGGCTTGTTGGCTTCCTCCTCGGCGACGACCAGATCGGCGGGCATCTCGCCTTCCGGGGTGCCCGCAAGCCGGCCACCCATGTCCAGGGCGACCTCGGCCTGCATCTCCTCGAGCTCTTGCTGGAGCTGGTCACTGGCGAGGACGTCCTCCGTCGTGTCGCCCATGGCCTCCGCGGCCTCGTCGATGATGGCCATCGACTCCTCGGAGTCCGCGACGATGCTCTCCACGTTCAGGTTCTCGATGACCTTCGCGTACCGGTTCAACACGCCGACCGCGTTCGACAGGGCCTTCGTCGCGTTCTCGATGGTCTCGGCCTGGTCGATCGCGTCCATCTGGTCGCTGAGCTTGCGCTGGATGTTGTAGAGCCCCTCGATGTCCTTCTCTTGCTTGATCTTCTTCGACAAGTGAACCTTGGCGAGCTTCTCGTTCTTCTGCGCCAGGGCGACCATGGCCTTCTTCTTGAGGTCAACGATGACTTGCTCCTTCTTCTTGACGGACGCGTCGATCTTCTTCATGCTATCCTTGAGGTCGAGGAATGCTTGATCCTTGCCGATTCCCTTGTCTTTTTTCTTGAAGAGGTTCTTCATGGTCGGTCGCCCGTGGCCGGACGGCTCGCGGCAGCGAGATGGTTATATGAAGAATGCTGCCCAATGTCTTTAATATTACCTCGAATTCGACGAGTTAAAGGTGACCGAACCACGAACACCACTGTCGTTGGATCATTTCCCCTCGAGAACACGCCCGCCAACTTCGAAAAGGCGTTCCTCGACCAGGTCGACGCGGGCATCACGATCCCGTGCTATCCCCAGCTAGTCGATATGAACCACCAGATCCTCGGGCCATTGTCGAAACTCGTCCCCGGCTTGAAGCTGGTCGGCAAGGAATTCCACTTGTCGGGCGACCTCGCCCTTCCAAGCGAGCTCGTGGCCACCGAGTACGGGGAGCGGGTCCTGGACCTGCTGGAGGCGCACCCCGACGTCAAGGAGCGCATCGCCGGCACGAAGGCTTGCCTCACGGGGCCGTTCACGCTGTGCTCGAACGTGATCGTCGACGACCCCGCCCTCAAGGAGAAATACAAGCCCATGCTGTTCCTCGAGACCCGCGCCCACCAGGTGCCCGAGTTCGTCGAGGCAATGGCGGGCTACGTCGCCCGGATCACGAGGGCCTACGTGGACATGGGGTTCGCGGTCGTCTCGATCGACGACCCGTTCTTGTCGCAGATGGTCGGCCGCCGCAAGATCCTGTTCCACGAGCGGCCCTTCGTTCTACAGGTCCTGGACGCCGCGGCGAAGAACCTGGCCAAGCACGGCTCCCTCCACGTGTGCGGCGTGATCAGCCCGCAGTTGCGCGACCTGTTGCTCGAGTCGTCCATCCACCACCTCGACCACGAGTTCAAGACCTCGCCACAAAACATCGAGGTCTTCGACAAGCAGATGCTCGTCGACCACGACAAGGTGCTTGCCTTCGGCAGCTTGCAGACGAACCCCGTGCCGATGCCGGGCAAGAAACCCGATGACGTGATCGAGAGCGTGGAGGACGTCGCCAGGCACTTGCAAGTCGCGAAGGAACGCTTCGGGGCCGACAACTTGCTCGTGAAGCCGGACTGCGGGTTCGGTGGCATGAACGCGTTCGACCGGGCCTACGGGCCAGGCGTCGGCCACGACGTCGTGAAGAAGAAACTACGAGTAATGACCGCCGCCGTGGAGCAAGTCTTCGGGGAGTGAACGCGCCTCGCGATCGTGGGTTCTGTGGATCAACGTGGTTCCAATACCCGCGGTTGACCAGCCGGATGCCACCGCCCCGGCGACCCTCTGGAAGGAGAAGGCCTGGGCGCTCGGCGTGGCGTTCGTGTGCTTCACGATGATCCTTGCGAACGGGCTGTATGGCACGATCACCTTCATCCCGAGCAACATCCTGAGCAACCTCACGACCGTCTACTTGCAGAGGTTCTGCTGGGTCGCCATCGTCATGGTGGCCTTCTCCGGCATCCTCCGGCATCGGTCTGGTCTACTTGATCGCGACCCACAAGCGGTACCTTTGAGGAGCATCGGGGTGCCTACCAGGGGAGAAAGATCGACGCGTTCCCCTTTTTTTACATTGATTGGTTAAAGGCAACAAACACCAAGCTTAAAGAACCACAGCCCCGAAACCGGTCACAATGCCGTTCGTCAAGGATGCCCTCTACTCGTACATGGCCATCGGCCGGGAGTTCGAGCCCCTCATCGACTCGCTGCCCGTGCAGCGGCTGCGCCGCATCCGGCAGCTCGCAGGAACGGAATACGTCTACCCGGGAGCCACGCACACCCGGTTCGAGCACAGCCTCGGCGTGATGCACCTGGCGGGAAGGCTGTGCGACTCGCTGAACGCGAACGCGGGCGATGCGGTCGTGACCGAGCGGGACAAGCGCGCGGTCATGAGCGCGGCGCTCCTGCACGACATCGGCCACGGGCCGTTCTCCCACGTGTTCGAGAAGCTCTACGAGGCGCGGCAGATGAACCACGAGGACATCACGCGCTGGCTCGTGGCCAAGGAGCTCGCGGCGCCCATCGAGCGCATGGGCCTGGATCCGGACGTGGTCGCCAAGCTCGCGACGGGACAGCCGGTCGAGAAACAACGGCTCTTCCTCGGCCAGATCGTCGCCGGCACGATCGACTGCGACTCGTTAGACTACCTCGTCCGGGACTCCTACTACACGGGCGCGGTGGTCGGCAACCTGGACGTCCAGCGCATCCTGCTCATGACGCGGGTGCTGGACGGCAACCTCGCCTTCGACATCAAGATCGGCGTGCCCATCATCGAGGGGTACTTCCTGCTGCGGGTGAACAGCTTCAAGCAGATATACTTCCACAAGACCAGCCGCGCGGCGCAGATCATGATAGCGAACGCCCTGGAAGCGAAGAAGGAGGAGTTCAGTCTCGATGCACTCGACGAGCCGAAGGACTTCCTCAAGTGGGACGATTACACCCTCTGGACGACCATCCAAGACGAGCCGTTCATCGCCAAGCTCAAGCGGCGCGAGATGCTCAAGGTGGTCTACGAGCAGGTGAACACGAGCGGCGCACCCGCGAGGCGCCTTGGCGACGCGGAGATCAAGGCGCTCGAGCGGCGGATCGCGTCCGGGGCGGGCGTGGGCGAGAAGGACGTGTTCCTGGACGTGCCCTACCTGTCGACCGTGCCCTACGCGCACGCCACGTCGTTCGACCCCGAGGACATCCCGATCTTCGACGTCTCGGGCGGCGGCGACACGACGATCCAGAAGCTGTCCGACCTGTCGGTGCTCTTCTCGATGCTCAAGGGGCACCACAACATCATCCGAGCGTACACGTGGGCCGAACACCGGGACGCGGTCGCCCGCGCGGCGAGGGACGTGCTCGGAAAAGAAGTGGAGGAATGAGAGGCCGCGTGGCCACGGGTGGACACGCCAGGCAATCATTTCGTTATTGAAAACTGGTCTATTATCGCCCCCCCTAACTCGTATGACGTGAAGGTGGCCGTGAGCCCGTCGACAGCGACCTCTAAGAACTCGTAAGTCGACTTGGCGACGACGGTTGCACCGAAGTACTTCTCGCCGTATTGTCCCGTGGCGTCCGTCCCATCCCAGCTGGCACTGGCGACGTCGTATAGCGGGGCGCCCCCACCGCCCGTGATGATGTACGTCACATCGTTCGTGTAGTTCGAAGAATGCGTGATGTTGATCCGCTGGTAATTGTGGTCGTGGCCCAGGAAGACGAGGTCTGCATCGTACTTGTGGAGCAAGTCGGCGGTGTTGTTCTTCACCCCGTTGTTGTCGTCGCGGGAGGTCGTCCCCGTGAACGGCGGGCGGTGCCACGCCAGAAAGACCCAATCAATGGACGAGGACGCGTTTGCATAGGCCAGCTGGCCTTCCAGCCAGGCCCGGGCGGATCGCGAGCTAGTGCCATCATGGGGATAGCCCAAGCATATGATGTACGCGTTGCTGAACTGGAATGCGAAACTGGTCTCGTTGATCTGGCCAGGACCCGTCGATGGGAACTCGTGGATGAGCGTGTGCGCGTTGTCACGATCGGGGACTGCCTCGTTCCACTCGTGGTTTCCCGTTGCAACCACATACGGCACCGACTGCGCGAGTGGCTTGATCGTTTGGAAATGGATGTCCCATGACTGCACGTCGTCCCAGTCGGTCGCGAGGTCGCCGGTGTTTAGGATGAACGCGGGCATGGAACCTTGCGACGCCAGCGCACTCATCTGGCTCAACAGGCCCACGTGCTCGCTGTTTATCAAGGACGCCTCCCTGGAGTCCCCGTATGCGAAAAACGTGAAGGGAACCGTGGACGACGGTGCCGTCTTGAAGGGGGTGACCTGGTCGTGGAACCCGGGAACCCGGTAGTAGTACGGCGTGTTTGGAAGCAACCCCGTGATCGTGGCGTTGTAGTGGTACCGGCCGGTCGTGGCCCGGTCGTCGCGCTCGGTCGCGACGATTTGGTTGTAGCTGGAGAATGACGCGGCATCAGCCCATTGGAGGGTCTTCGGGGCTGGCTGGGGGGATTCCCACGCGACCGTCATCGTGGTCGTGGGATCGTCAGACCAGGAAAGATATGGCCCCCGGTTCTCCGAAGCATATGAAAGCATCTGGTACAAGCCGACCGTGACGGATGCACCCACCATCAGGAAGATGGAGAAGGCGCTGTAGATCACCGCCCGCCTGGTCTTCTTCTTCCTGAAGATGCAGAAGCCGTGGTAGGCCCCGACCAACGAGAACGCCGCTATGACTACGGAGCCGTAGATCCAGTATTCATCGGAACCGACGTCGGCAAGGTCGTCCAGGAAGTTCGTCACGAGCAGGAACGCCAGGGTGGCGGCGGCGGCAACACCGGCGGCCGAGCACACCCTGAACAGCTTCGAGTTTTCGTCGCGGCGCCGGACGGGTCGCAACTTCCGGAACGACAAGTATAACAAGTAAGCCGCGAGGAGGCCGAACCCGCCAGCGATCGCGGGAACCAGCGTGTAGACGAGCGCTTGATAATTGCGATCCTGAGCCCAGTCGGCGAGGTCCTCATGAAACACCACGAGCAAAGCAACCGGGATCAAGGCAAAGATGATGCCGGTTACAAGTGAGAAGACCCGCAAGGGTACGGGATTCAGCTTGGTCCGAGTAGTAGGAGGGGTTCGTTCGTTCATCAAAAACAACCAGGAGTGACCTATTCTGGATGGCCTTTTATCCTTAACCCCAAAGAAAAGCACGTGCCGGGTCGTTTCAAGGCTCAGATGTAACTGTTGATCAGGCTCCGCACGTTCTCCTTGAACTCGCCGAGGTGCGCTTCGACCTTGCCGATCGAGTTCTTGTCGCCCAGGAAGGCGAGGACGTAGGCCGTGAAATCATCGCTTTTCAAGACGTGGAAGGTGACGATCCTGTCCTCGATCATGTACACGGCCTTCTTCGAGTTGCCGGAGACGAACCTCTCGAAGTTGTTGTAGATCGACGTGAAGTGCGGGGCGCTGACCTCGAAGAGCTTGCCGAAGCCCTCGTCGACCGCGTAGTCCGACATGATCAGGCCCTTCTCGTTGACGAGCAGGATGCCTTGCGCCCCCGACAGCTTGGCGAGCTTCTCGAGCTGGTGGCGGAAGATGTCGCGGTTCGGGCTGAGGGCGGCGAGCCCGTAGGAAAACGCGTTCGCGAGGCTGAACGGCTCGAAGATCGACGTCTCGAAGAACTTCACCGAGAAGTCTTCCGACGCCGCGTCGAAGAGCGAGCGCGCCGCCGCGATGTTCTCCTTCAGGTCGACCTGGCCCTTGGACTCCTGCGGAGCCTCGCTCTTGTGCAGGCATATGATGACGGGGGGGTTTTGCTCGAACTTGGCGAGCACGTGCAATATCTGCTTGTAATAGTCCACGGACTCGTCGAATCGATTCTTGTCTCGGATGTCTATCAAGTAGAAAAGCAGGTCGATGTCGAACAGGTAGAGCTCGGCCGCGTCCTTGACGTATTGGGATCGATAGGTGTCCTGGCCGCCGAGATCCCAGATCGATATTGTGAGCCCCATGATGGCCGTCTGGGATCGCGACACGCCCTTGGTCGGCTGGACGCCCGCCGCTAGCTGGCCGTACTTCTTCTCCAGTCCCAGTATCATCGAGGTCTTGCCGCTGCTGTCGAGGCCGGCGAAGACGATCTTGAGGGCGCGCTTCGACGATAGGGGGTGCGTGACCTTCCTCTCGGCGAACTCGTTGATCGCCTTGAACAAATCGACCATGACGGTTGCGAACTCGTCTTGCGTCAGCATCTTCTTGATCCGGATGGCATGCTCGACGATGAGGGATCGCAGCTCCGTCATGTTGTCGTAGAAGAAGTTCTTGTACTCCTCCGAGACCAGTATGGTGACGGTCGACGCGCGGGCGGAACCACGTGCGACGGCGTCCGGGATGAGGAAAAAGTACGTCAGGCCATCCATCTTGATGTCCGGGAACGGGAGTATGCCGAAAAACTTGATCGAGTCGACCTCGGCGTCCCCGTCCTGATAAGTGTGCTCCCCCATCAGGAGTGAGACGCTCTTCATGCTGATGTGCAGGAGGGCCCCGAGGTCGAGCACGCCCGAGACATCCTTGATGAAATCCTTCTTGAAGACGCGGATCCCTTCTGGTTCGTTGATCAGGACGACCTCCGGCACTGGACCCTCGTCTCCGAAGATGCTAAGGATGACGGCTTTGACTATCTCGGTCATGGTCGTTCCCGTTCGCGAACCAGGCGTTGGCAGTTCCCGATCTCTCGACTGAATGGCTCGGCAAGGCGTGAAAGCGCCTACCTATGGGAAAATCACCCGCGGTATTCTTAAAGCTTCGAATTCACTTAAAAACTTCCTTTCGCTCCGCACTTAAAAACACTCGCCCGCCCTTCACATGTCCCGCGCCATTGCCACGCCCCGCCGTCCTCCACGCGGTGCGATCCGGGCCAGCCAGGGCGGCAATCGGCGAAGTTACGAGAGAACCGAGCCCGCGCGGGTGCCGCGACATCGATGAGAACATGATTGGGGCGCCGTAACAGATTCCTCCCGATCGACTTGCTGCCTCGCTCGCCCTCGGATGTCGCGTCGTGGCATCGATTCATCGCCAGCGCCGCTGTCGAGAAGCCCCGGAGCTTGTTGAACGGGCTTAGCTCCCCGACCGAAACCGACCTCTGCGCGCCTCACCGGTCGAGGGACACGGCCCCCACGTAGATGTCGTCGAGGAGGTCGTGGTTCGACCGTTCCAGCGCCATCGTCTCCACGAGCTCCTTGTACTTGCCCCCGGCCAGGCCGTTCGCGATGAACGCCGCTCCTTGCGCCGCGACCTTGGAGATGCGCGCGACGGAGCGCACCGTGCGGACGGGGAAGGAGAACGGCGGCTTCAGCATGCCCGACAGCTGGCCGGCGATATCTCCCGACGCGCGGCCAGACACGACGATTTCCTTGATGCAGGACGGGTCGGAGAAGGACGGCACGAGGGAGAAGATGCCCTGGAGCATGTCGTGGTAGAAGCCAGACACCGCGTCCGCGGTGCGCCCGTCCTTCTTCGCCATGAGGAAGATCTCCTTCGGCGAGAGCTCCTCGTGGCCCACGATGGCCGACAGGCCCCCGCCGTAGATCACCTTCTTCGACACGTGGTCGAGCAAGTAGGCGAGCTCGCCGTCCAGGCGGCCCGCCGTGCCGAACCCCATGCCGCCCAGCGACCCGCCGATGCCGTCGACGATCTTGCCGCCCTCCACGGCGACGTACGCGTTGAACCCGAAGCCCACCTCGACGAGGACGAAGCCCGTGGATGCGAGGGGGACGCCCAAGTGGCCGGTCTGGTCGACGATGGCAGCAGCAGCGGCGCAGACCTTGTCCGCGGTGCCCATGTCGATGCGGTTGTACTTGAAGCTGCGCTTCACGGTCTCGAGCTGCTTCACGCCGGGGATCGCGTAACCCTTGATGCCCGCGTCCTTGAGCATGCGCAACACCCTCCCGATGCCCATGACCGTCGGGTCCGCGGAGCGGCGCAGGTTGGCCTTCGCGATGTCGTCGTCCGTCATGTCGGCGATCGGCTTGAGGGGGATCCCGTGCCCGGATGGCGCCAGGACCGAGTCAAGCGGCCCGTTGCTGTCGAGGATCTGCAGCAGCTTCCGCGGTTCCGCCAGCACATGCTTCGTGGGCACCGACACGTCGAGGAACACGTCGTCGCCCTCGAGCCCCAGGACGTCCCACGATCCCGACCCCGGGTCGATCCCGATCACCCGCACGCGCGACATCAACTCCCAGAATGTTTCACACTTTAGTAATGTTAATATCTCTTTGATTAGGTAGATAGAGAAAAGGTCGGCAGATCTCCACCATGAACCCCACGAGCAAGCACGGATCCGGCGAGGTCATCGCGATCGTCTACTCCGAGTTGATCGAGGAGGGGGCCACGCCGGTGGCATGGTACCCGCCCGGTGAAGCCATCTCCTACATAGACCTGACCAACATCAGCCTCAAGTCCATCTCGCTGCTCGTGGGTGACAAGCCGGATCGTGCCCGCCTCAACGACCCCCGGTTCATCGTGGACCAGACGAACGCCTTCGCCATCATCCCGTTTCCCGACCAGGACACCGTGGCCATCTCGATCATGTTCAACTACACGAACTCGGACGGCAAGAACGTCATATGCACGATCACGGCGACGGTCGACGCCAGGCTGCGCAATTTCTTGTTTGAAAAGCACGAGGGCATAGAACAGATGCTCAAGTTCACGGCCTTCGAGATCTTGAAGGTGGTCATGCGCGAGAGGGCCTTCAAGAAGAGCGACCTCGTTTCGCTGCTCCAGGTGCTCCACGAGAAGCTGAACAGGCTCGCGACCGGATGAGGGGGGCACGCACGTGGTGGAAGGGCAGTTGACCATATGGCTGGTCACGGGCGAGCTGGCGGAGAAGAGCCTCGAGTCGCTCGTCGGCAAGCACCCGTCCGTGAGGGCCGTCGCTGCACCCGTGGCCGTCGCCTCGTTCATCACGGCCGCCAACGTGAGGAAGCTCGTCGCCGATCACCCGGAAATGGCGTCCGGGATCATCGTCTTGCCGGGCATGATCCGCTGGGATCCCGCACCGCTCGCGGACGAGCTCGGCGCCGTCATCGTGAAGGGGCCGCGCAACGCGGTCGAGCTGGACCAGTTCATCAAGGGCGCCGTGAAAGTCGCGATGGACCGGCCGGGCGCGCCCCGCCACGAGCTGGCCGTGCTGATCGGCGCCCTCAAGCGGACGAGGGAGCAGGAACGCGACGGGTACCTGGCCTTGTTGCAGGAGCGCGCCGCGCTGCTGGACGGCCCCGGCGGCCCGCCCCCCGCCGTCTTGCACGACGAGAACAGGCGCGTGCTCCCCAAGCTCCGCGTGCCTGGCAGGAACTTCCGGGTCGCGGGCTCGAAGTTCGTCATCGGGAAGGACTTCCCGCCAGCGATAATGGCCGAGATCATAAACGCTGCGGGAAGAACAGCTGCCGAGATCGACGCGCAAGTCGAATACTTCCTGGCATGCGGTGCCGACATCATCGACGTGGGTGCCACGCCCGGCAAGCAGGATCCGGAGGCCCTGGCAGCCATCGTCGGCGCCATCAAGGATCGCTGGCGCTGCATCGTCTCCATCGACAGCCTCGACGAGAAGGAGATCCTGGCCGCGGTCGACCGGGGGGCGAGCATCGTCCTGAGCATCGACGAGGGGAACGCGGGCGTCCTCCCGTCGCTCGACAAGGAGACCGCCCTGGTCGTCATCCCGACGAACGTGAAGGCGGGCACCTTCCCCGCCACGCCGGCCGAGCGCGTCGGCGCGCTCGCCCGGCTCGTCAAACGTACGAGGGAGCTGGGCTTCACGCGCGTCGTCGCCGACCCGATCCTGAACAGCCCGATCGTCCCCGGCCTCGTGGCCTCCCTGGAAGCCTTCTCTTCGTTTTCCAGGGCTGCAGTGGAGGATCCAGCCCTTGACGTGCCGTTGTTCATCGGTGGTTCGAACGTGACCGAGATGATCGACACCGATTCGACCGGCGTGAACGCGCTGCTCGCGGTGATCGGCATCGAGCTCGGCGCGGGGATCCTGTTCACGTCGGAGGACTCGGCCAAGTGCATCGGCTCCGTGAAGGAAACCCTCGCGGCGAGGGACCTGGCCTTCCACGCGCGCGTCAAGGGGGTGCATCCGAAGGACCTGCCGTTCGACGCGTTCAACGTGAAGAGGAAGCACAGAACCATCCCCTCGTTCGAGATCCCGGCCGATGGCACGGGCCCAGGCGCGGGCATCGTCGACGCGGACGAGCCAGGCCGCGCGCGCCCATACAAGCCCGACCCGTCAGGCACGTACTTCAAGTTCTCTGTCGACCACACCCGCGGCAGGATCTTCGCCGCTGCCTTCACCAAGGCCGGCATGGTGAAGGTGTTCAAAGGGAAGACGGCGGAGGCCGTCGGGAAGGAAATCCTCGATGGATTCGGCGGATTGAGCCAGAACCACGTGCTCTATATCGGCCGCGAGCTCGCTCGCGCCGAGGACTGTCTCGTGCACGGCGCAGTCTACGTGCAGGACGAGGCGTGACCCAGCCCGGCGCGGGCGCATGCCGCACCTGGCCACTGCTTTTTAACCCCCGCCCCACTACCCAATGTCGTATGACCGACCCGTTCCACCACGACGTGCAGTCCGAGCGACCCGACTTCCCCATCGACCTCGACCGGGTCGGCCTGGAGGACGTGAAGAAGCGCATCGAGATCAGGCGCAAGGACGGCCATTACTCGATGGACGTGTCGATCAAGGCCTTCGTGAACCTGCCGGCGGGCCAGCGGGGCGCGCACATGTCCCGATCCGCCGAGTCCATCGAGGAGTGCATCTCTGACCAGGTCTTCTTGCCCAGGCAGAACGTCGAGGAGTTCGCCGTGGGCATCGCCAGCGCCATGCTCGACAAGCACGCCTACGCGGGGCGCTGCCACGTGGAGATGGAGGGGCCGATCATCCTCCAGGCGCGGCAGCGCGAGGGCCAGGCGTCGGCCCAGGCGTCCTACCGGCTTCGCTGCGTCGCCGAGGCCGCCCGCGGCTGCAGGGGGCCGGGCGACCACCCTTGCCGCCTCTCCGTCACGGTCTCGGCAGAGGGCATGATCGCCTGCCCGTGCGGCCAGGAGATGTCGCGCGAGTTCGCCAAGGGGATCCTCGCCTCGCGGGGCGACTTGAAGCTCGATCCCGCCTCCCTCGACACGATCCTCAACGTGATCCCCCTCGCGACGCACAACCAACGCGCCACGGGGACGATCACCCTCCAGCTCCCCGCGCCAGGCGCGGTCGACCTCTACGACCTCATCGATGCGATCGAGGGGTCGATGTCCGGCCGCATCTCGGGCATCTTGAAGCGCCCCGACGAGGCGTCCTTGATCCGGACCGCGCACCAGGACCCGATGTTCACCGAGGACGTCGTCCGACGCATGGCGTCCATCCTGGCGGGGGAGAGGTTCAAGCAACTGCCCGGCGACATGTCGGCGACGCTCACGCTCGTGAGCATGGAGTCCATCCACCCCCATCAGGCCTCGGCGGAGCTCACGGCGACGCTCGCGAGGCTCCGGCAAGTTACTGCGGCCCGGCCATGACCACGCGATGCCCGGCCGCGTTGCGGCCGTAGTGGATGCCCCCGAGGTCGTTCATGACGGCGTCAAGACGATCCTCGGCGCCGTGCACGTCACTCGGATCAAGGTGTACAGGCCTTCTCTCGTGTAATATGTCGCCTTGAAGGAGTCGTGACCGATCTCGGCCGCGTGGACGAGGGACGGCGCAAGATCGACGCCCAAGGTGATGCCGGGAAGGTGCCAGCTCGTGCCCGTAAAGAGCGAGGCGTTGAGGCCGGGTGCATTCAGGAAGAACGTGACGTTCGAGAGCCCGTGTCGGTTGGAAACCTCCATGGACGTCGGGGTCACCTTCACGGCGTGGACATCGTGGCTGGGGACCATGAGCCACGAGATGGAACCATCGATCGAGTTGTTCCAGTGAAGGATCCCGGCCTTGAACTGGCCCGAGCTCGTGTAATGCCCTGACACGCCCCCCATCATCCACGTCTCTGCCAGCATCGCCGTGATCTCGGCTGGCGTGACGAGCCTGTTCATCTCCCGAGGCACGATCCGTCGGGAATAGGCGGGCCCGGGGAATGCCCTCAACCTGGCGACCACCCCGTCGGGAACCGCATACCCGAGTTGGACCGCCGGGAAGATGTTGCTCAGCTCGAAGAACGAACCGCCCGTTTTTCTCGGCAGGGGCACCACGCCCAGCTCGTCAACCGCCAACGCCATCCACATGGCCACGATGGCGTTGTACACGTGGAGATCCATGCCGTATGACCGGTAATACGGCCCCACCATGTTTTTCAAGCCCGCGTGGTAGGTCCACGACAGGCCCTCCCAAAAAGACCTTTCCAAGCTCGCGCCCATGGTGCGGAGCTCCTGGGTCTGGCCCAATGCACGCCAGAAGGCAACGCCCATCATCGTCACGCCATCGTACGTTGGCGAGTTGAACTCCGAGAACGTGCCCCCCCTCTCGTATAGGAGGAAGATTTGCCACGCCTTCAGCAGCCCGGAGTCCTCGAGCGCCGGCCGCCCCAGCACCACCCCGACGTAGTGCATGAGGAACGCGCTCATGACGGCGATGTTCGTGTACGTGGGATTGACGTTTCGGCTCATCGCTCCCTCCGCGGCGCGCACAAGGGCTGCCTCTATCCGCGCCACCAGGCCCGGCGCGATCTTGTCCTCGTGGCGCTCGATGATGAGGATCAGCTCGCAGCCGATGAACTCCCTCCAATTCGAATCGTGGGTCACGCTGTTAGGGGCGGTCTTCCACACCCCGTAGAAGTCAGACGCGGGATTCGTGTCTTGTAACGGCAGAAGCCATTCGAGGATGTCCGTGGCATTCCCCGCGTCTCCCGGCCCGTTCCTGAAGAGCAAGCCGCTGGCCAGACGCACGGCATTCCTCGTGCCCGAGCCACTGGACAACCAGTCGGAGGCGTTCGACCCCGGAGGGCAGCCGTCGTTCAAGTACTCGTCGAACAGGAGCCGCTGGGTGGCAGTAAGGTTGGCATAGCTGTTCTGGACGGGATGGACGTCCACGGGGGCGAGTGGTGGCCGCGGCGGGAGCTGCAAGGTTGGCTGGTAGAACGCGATCCAACCGGCGGGCAGGACGATCAGAAGCGAGAGCATCACCCGGGCCACCTCGTCCTTCTTCCTGGCATCGAGGCCATTCGATCCCTTGTTCTTCATGATGTGCCCGATCCAGCGTTGCTCGATCTTGGGCGAGAGAAGGAAGGTGAGCAGGACGAGGGTCACCAAGAAGACCGGGTGAAAGACCAAGAGGCCGCATCCCTTCTGCATGCCGAGCAAGACGAGCGCCACCAGCAGGGTGGCGAGGGATGCGAGTTGGAGGATCCGGACGTGCCTCTTCGCGAGGATTGAACGTCGACCCTGCTTCCCGTCGTGGGTTGTGAATCCGATCGAGGATCCCAGTACCACCAGCGCGACGGTGGACACGACGAGCACGGGATCGTACCAGGTGGACTTGTAGAAGACGAATTCCCACACGATCGTGGACGGGTGCTGCATGGCGAAAAACAGCGGGAACGAGATGCCCAGCATGTAGCCCACCAATGTCGTGACAGCCACGAACCGCGGTCGCAAGTGGCGCCTCGACGGATCGCCCATCGTCCACAAGATTGGCAGCCCGTGGACGAGCATGATCCCCAGGAGTATCGCGAGCGAGATGACGACCAAGTACACGGCCAATCCTAGCTCCAGGCCAAGCGACGTGAAGATCTCGCCGAGGTCGACGATGTCGTTCTCGGCGAGCACGACCACGAAGAGCACGGTCATGATCGCCGACATGACGATGGGGGCAACGTTCAAGACTGGACGGTGCGCGTGCTTGAGCTTGACGATCACGAGCAGCACGTATGCAATGCTATAGGTGCCCACGACAGTCGCCAGGCCGAGGAGGAGCGCGACGTAATCATTGGAAGCCCCGAAAATCATGGCTCCTTCTTGGTTGATGAGGGGCCAAAGGTCAGGGTTGGCCAGCAAGAGGTAGAGCAAGACTGCCACCAGGGGCATGTTCAAGAGGGCGGGAATCATCTCGACGCGTGGCCGCTGGAACAGCGTTTTGACCTTGCCTGGGGGTGCGGGATGCATGACGGGCATCGTTGTATTCTTCGATGTTGGTCTGCGTAAATTAACTAGCTGATCGTGCCATTCGATCAAAAGGCGATCGAGTCTCGCTGACGCCGACCTTGACGGGTGTTGAACGCCCGACACGACCTGGAAGCCCGGCACCCGCGCTCGCGGTCAAGGAACGAAACATAGGGTTGGGAAGAGCGAGTGGAAGTCGCCCGGTTTCTCACGCCCCAACCGGATGCGGCTAGTTTGCCAGGGAATGGCGCGCCACGAGGAAGTACACGCCCCACATCACCGTCGCCGCTTGCGAGAACGGGATGGTGAAGCCCCAGGAGATGCCGAACCAGAGCAGGCTTACCTGGACGATCACATAGCCCACCGCGGTCCCGGCAAGGACGATCGCGACGACGGGGATCGGGCGGTTGGTTTCGTTCCTCAAGGCGTCCAGGAGGAGGCAGACCGAGATCAGCACGGGAAAGGCCGATGAGGGCAAGCTCACGACGAGGCCGTTGGTGAACGACATCGCGTAGAATTCGGCAGGAATCGGCCCGACGACCGCACTGCCAAGCCCCGCTGCGAGGAAGTGATTGACGAGCGGTACCTCAAAGGCAACCCACACCATAGTGAGCACGTGGGTGGCCACGATCGAGGCCAGGGCGAGGATGCCCGCGACCAGGATGGGCGTGCGCCGCAGTTGTATCCCGACGCTGAACAACAGCACGATGACCGCGATGGTTAATGCGAGGGCTAACACGCCGAGGATCGAGGTAAGCATCATAATGTTTGAAAGCGGCAGTCCCATCCCGTAGAGCAAGGACGAGTAGTGTAAGAAGACGATGATCCCGGCCGTGCAGATGTACAGGATGCCGGCGGCGAGCATGCGGCTCCGTCCCGCGCCCGCCGCCGCGCCGCTGCTATTCATTCGTTCCATTCCATGCCATGCTCCATCAATCGCCAGAGGAACGAGGGCGAGGGCCGGGATTTAAAATTATCATCCGCCCTATCGCGGTCTCCCGGAACCTGGGAAGGGAAGGTGCCTGGAAGGAGGAGGGCGCCGTGACGCACGCCGTTTGCCTTACAGCTCGACCTGGAGCGAGAACTCTATCAAGTCGCCGCAGTCGCATGCCGCCCAGCTCATCACCTTGGCCGACACGACGAGCTGGTCGAGATCCTTCCGCTCGAACGTCCTGGAGAACGTCTTGTGGTACCCGCAGTTCGAGCAGTGCAGGACCGCCTTCACCTTGATCCTGGACTCGCTACCGGCCGGCGGGCTCGGGCGCTCGCCTTCCCTGCCCGCGTCCTTGGAGTTCAACATGGCGGCTCGACGGTTTTTTTATAACCTTGGTAATGTAGAAACTTCATCCTATTAACGTTGCGCTTTTAATAGGCGGAGAAGCCGGAGGCCGGACACGCGGGGAACGGGGGCAGCCGGCCCCGCGAGCCTATTGCTGCCTCGAGAACTTGAGGACGTCATCGATGAGGTCGACGTGGGCGATCAGCATGCGCCTGCAGCAGAACCGTTCGAGATCGAGGCGCTTGAAGATCTCCTCGGGCGGGGTGTCCTGTTCCTTCAGCTTGAGGTACTCGTCCCACTTGTCGGCGACGAGCGTGCCGCACGTGAAGCACCGGATGGGTATCAGCATGGTGAATCAGTTTTTAGTGGTTGGTCGTTCCGTCGCTCCCCCCATGGAAAGAGGAGGGGGCATCGTCCTATCGCTTGATCTTGCGGGCTTCTCTCTCGGTCTCCCGCAAGATGAGGATGTCTCCCAGCCGGATGGGGCCCTTCACGTTGCGGGTCAAGATCCGGTTCGTGTCGCGGCCCTCGAGGACGCGCACCTTCACCTGGATGATCTCGCCCGTGATGCCCGTGCGCCCCACTTCCTGGATGATCTCGGCGGACACGGCATCGTCGGACTGGTCGCTGGTACTGGCGGCCTTGGCATCCTTGCCGGTCTTCTCGCCCGATGCGGCTGTCGTGTCGGCCTCCTTCGGGGCCTTCTTGGACTTCTTTTCCTCGGACATTCGCTCACCCGGGTGGGGATCACTTCAACTTGCTCAACCGCTCTACGATGGCAGCGACGCGATCCTTGAGCTTGCCCTCATCGACGATCGCCGCGGCGGCGGAGCTGATCTTCTCGAGGCCGAGGGCCGCGCCGAGATCCTTCTTGTCGTCGACGAAGAGGTACGGTATCTTCTTGTCCTCGCACAACGGGGGGAGATAATAGACGATCTCGGGGGGGTTGACGTTTGCAGCGATGAACACGAGCTTGGCCTGCTTGCGCTCGATGGCCTTGGTGGCCTCGTTCGTGCCCTTCCGTATCTTACCCCCAGACTTCTGCACTTCCGACAAGATTTCGAGGGCTTCTGTCTGGGTTTCCTTCGGTATCTTAACGGTTACGTAACTCATGGCTTTTTACCTCATTCCGGTTGATTTGCAACCTTCATCAATCATGGGTAGACTCATGTTCTCAGCCTACTATGCAGTTAAAAGGTAACGTTGTAAAAAGGTTTCTGACTTGTTCCTTTGCCGAGCAAACAAGAAAGTGCTGGGTGTTCTTGCGATCGGATAGGAAATGGCACGGCAGCGAGGCCGTGATCAAACCAGGGCCTGCTCAATGAAGCTGCCGATGTCGTGGCGCAGCGCGTAGAACGCCGGGGTGTCGAAATCGAGCTCGGCATGTGACGGGGCGAGCCCGTCCACTCGGGCGAGCAGCGAGTTCCCGGTGGACGCCTCGGACGGGGTGAGCCCGAGCAAGGCGCCGTTGTCGACCACCCACCGCAGCTTCACGAAATACTCGTAGTCCTCGTTGCCCTCGCGGATCATCTCGTTGCGGTGGGAGCCGTAGAGCCCGCCATCGTCCCGCGGGTACATGGTCATGCCGCCGCCCCATCCTTGGTACGCCAGCCCGTCGTTCTGGTGGCCGAAGTAGACGACCGACCAGATCAGGTATCCCGATAGGCCCGTCGTCCAGCACAGCCAGAACAGGCCGCGGTTGCTCTCGCCCTGGTTGTTGATCGACAGCGTCGGCACGGGGAACCGAGGCCCTGTCGTCGTGTACGTCCAGATCGGCTTCCCCCTCGCCCGAACCGCCGAGACGAACGGGTCCTCCCCCGCGCCCGACCCCGCCTTGAGGTGGATGCACCACACGTCGACGTAATCGAACAGGATCCCTTGCTCCGCGATGGATCCCTTATGCCAGGTCTGGAAGATGGTGACGTTGATGGCGTTGTCCGTGAGCAGCTTGTAGAACGCCAGGGCCTCGTGGACTTCCGACCCCATGACCTCGTCGAAGTCGTAGATGATCGCGTGGTCGAGCCAGGTCTCGCCGCTGCCGGGAACCGGCTGCGAACCGAGGTGCGCCTCGAGCTGCCGGAAGTACTCGACCACCGTCGCGTTGTAGTGCTCGGTGTACTTGAACGTGATCCTCGTGTAGGGCGTTCCGTTGACGACGAAGGTTCCACCGGGTAGCCAGTTGTCGCTCCAGCCGACCATAAACGTGAGGCTCTGGTTCGCCATCATAGCCGAGACCTTCGCGTCGAACGCGGTGAAGCCGACCGACACGGCGTGGGCCGTCAGGTTCGTGATGGTCACG
>JAFGBX010000189.1 GCA_016932935.1 Promethearchaeota archaeon
CCGCATGTCTGGATGCGTGACGCGGTACGGGCACGACGCCCCCCATGACGACTCGAAGCCGCACCATCGCTGCAGCGTGTAATCGCCGAAGGGGGTAATGCACAACTCGGCCTCGGTGAACGTGTCACCGTAAGCGTCGTCTATCTCCGCCTTCTTCTTGTTCATGATGACTTGGACGAAGCTGGACACGTAGTCCGGCTCTTCGTGGTCGAAGGTTCTCTGCCATCGCTCGAGGATATCCGTGACGACTCACCCTTGATGAGTGTTGGTTTGCGACGCGAACGCGTCGCCGTACGTCTCGATCCACGCGTCGACGATGTCCTTGTAGGGGACGTCGGCGAAGGTGCCGCGATCGCGAACGTACTCGAAGTGCGGGTTGCCGAGCTTGTCGGTCTGCAGGAAGACGGCGTCTTGGGCGCCGTTGAACTCGACCGGGAAGTAGCCCTTGTTCTCGGTGAGCGCGAGGTCGAAGGCCGGGTTGACCTTGAGCCACGCGCCGTCCACGAGGATCTCGGCGTAGCCGTGGAAGACGAACAGCTTCGAGCCCATCGCCTTCTGCAGGCCCTCCGACGCGAGGTGGTTGACGATGTCGGCGAAGTGGAGCCTCGAAGGGAGGCCAACTGCCCTCGCCAACGCCACGAGCAGGATCGCCTTCGGTATGCAGAAGCCGTGGCCGCGGGAGATGGTCTCGCTCGCCCTCAAGTACTTGCGCGTCGGCAACCTCCAGAGGACGCGGTACGGGATCGTGTCACGGACGAAGTAGAAGAGCTTGACGGCCATGCCAGCTCGATCCCCCGGATCGTGTCCGGCCACGATGTCCCTCGCCACGCGCTCGACAGCGGGCGTGTCGAAGTCCACGAAGTAGGTGGGGCGTAGGTAATCCTCCATGCTCTGTCAATATGAACGTGTGCATAAAAACGAGTGGTGCCTCGGACATTGAACCGCGTCGCGAGTTCGACGCTAGTGTTTAATTCCTCGGCAACGAGTAGGTGATAATCCTCCACCTCGCATCGCTCGCGGGCGTGGGCGCACGGGAGATGCTGAACGATGAGCCAACCCATCTTCAAGTTCGACGACGCGCCACGGCGGCAAAAGAAGTATAAAGGCTCCCGGAAGGCCTCGATCTACCTCACCATGAAGGACGGGGTCAAGATAGCTGCCGAGATGATAACCCCGGCCAGTGCCGCCACCGGTGAGCGGTTCCCCGCGGTTCTGGTCCAGACCCGCTATTGGCGCGCGTTCCAGTTCCGGCTGCCGTTCCGGTGGATCCTCGGTGACCAGCCACCGATGGTGCAGAGGATCATCGACATGGCGACGAGCTACGGGTTCGCACTGGTCTACACCGACGTCCGCGGCACCGGGGCCTCGACGGGCACCTGGAAGAACGCCAACACCGAAAGGGAATTCGCCGACTGCAAGGAGATCATGGACTGGATCGTCGAGCAGCCATGGTCCGACGGGAACATCCTCGCGTGGGGGATATCCTACCTCGGGCTGACGGCGGAGTTCGCGGGGATCCACGGGCATCCCAACTTGAAGGGCGTGATGCCGATGCACGACTACTGGGACGTACTCGCCGACGTCGGGGCCCCCGGCGGCGTCCCGAACACACGATTCCTCGAACTCTGGTCCAACCTCGGGAGGGCTATGGACCGGAACTCGCCGAGGGAGCTGGCGAAGAAGATGCCGCTGGCGCTGCTCGTCCTCCAACACGTCAAGCCCGTGGGCGATGGCGCGGACGGCAACATGACCAAGGCGGCGATCAAGGAACACGAGAAGAACGTCTATCCGTTCTCCCTCACCGGCGTTATCAAGTACAGGGACGATCCCATCGACGCGGAAGGGACGAAGATCGACTCGATGTGCATGTACAAGTACAAGGACCGGTTCGAGAGGTCGGGGGTGCCGTACTACTACTGGGGCTCGTGGCTGGACGCGGGAACCGCCGACGTGGGTATCACGCGGTTCTTGAATCTCCCGAACAGGCAGCGCGTCGTCATCGGGGACTGGAACCACGGGGCAATGTCGCGGGCGAACCAGTTCTTCCCCTCGAAGCGGAAGGTGGTGCCACCGAGCAAGGAGCAATACGCCGAGTGGATTAACTACTTCGACCGCTGCATGGCGGGGGACGTCCCCGACGAGAGGGTCATCTATTACTACACGCTCGTCGAGGAGCGGTGGAAGAGGACCGGCACGTGGCCCCCGGGCGGCCACGAGGTGCAGACATGGTACCTCTCTAGCGACAACAGGCTCGCCAAGACGCCACCCGATGGCGCGGAGGGGGAGGACGAGTACCGCGTCGACTTCAACGCGACGACGGGGAAGCTCAACAGGTGGGGGGCGGGGCTGGGGTACCGAATCGTGTACCCCAACAGGGCGGAGCAAGACAGGAGGTTGCTGACCTACACGAGCCAGCCCCTGGCGGAGGACGTGGAGATCACTGGAAACGCTGTCGCAACGATCCACGTCTCGTCTACCCACGACGACGGCATCGTGATCGCGTACCTGGAAGACGTGGCCGAGAACGGGCGCGTGACCTACATCACGGAAGGCTTGCTGAGGCTCATCCATCGGAAGCGTGCGACAGGGGATCTGCCCTATAAATCGCTCGTGCACTTCCACACCTACTTGCGGAAAGACGGCATGCCAATGGCGAAGGGCGAGGTCGCCGAGGTAACGATCGGGATGCTCGCCACTTCCGTGCTCGTGCGAAGAGGGCACTGCATCCGTGTGGCCATCGCTGGCGCGGATAAAGATAGCTTCGCGCGGATTCCGGAGACGGGAGAGCCGAAGATCGTGGTCTCCCGTAATAGGAGCCACCCCTCATCGATCCAGCTCCCGGTTATGTCGCGGAAGTGAGGATCACGGATCACGGCGAACTCGCGGACGGTGGTCATCGTCCTCCCTTCGTTCTTGCGAAGGGAGAAGTGACGACCTGATCGAGTAAAGCGTTACAAGAACGGTTTTTTCAGGCCGATGTGCATTAAAAAAAAAAGGTTGCGTCGGATTCGTTTCACGATGCGTCCTACACCTTGAACGGCCAGACCGCGTAGACCTCGTGCCACGACTTCTCGATGATGTCGTTGAGCTGCACGCTCAGCTTCTGGAGCTCGGCGTTGCCCATACTACCGAGCACGGCGTTCTCCATCTCCGCCATGCTCTTCCACTCGCGCTCGATGACGATCGTGTCGTTGTCCAGCGGGCCGATCAAGGATCGGTACCGCCGTTTCGGCGGGAAGCCGATCTTGCTCTCGATGTCGTTGAATTTCTTGTCTATCTCGTCCAGTGCAGCCCACTTGTCGGGCTTCACCTTCTGCACCAGCCTTTCCAATACGACTACCATCTGTCTCATCTCCTCATTTGCGACCAGGCATCTGCATCAGCCTCTCGCCTGGCAACGAAACATCACAGCAATTCGATATAAAGTCACTGGTGCCGGGGGCCGGCGATCGCGAACAAGGATTCGCGAGAAAACCGGTTCGAGAAACGGGCATTCGTTCGACTGGAATTCTTTTAACCGTCGCGGCATTCCCTACCATATTTACCCGGCAACAAGATCGCCGCGAGTAGTGCCGCCCATGAAGACGGACATCCAGATCGCCCTCGAACACAAGCCGCTCCCCATCAAGGTGATCGCGGCGAACAAGCTCGGCCTCAAAGAGGACGAGATCGTGCCGTACGGCGATCACGTGGCCAAGATAGCCTTGAAAGCGCTGAACGGGTACATGAACGGGTCGAACCAGCGCCGGAGCGGGAGCAAACTCGTCCTCGTGACGGCCATCACGCCCACGAAGGCGGGCGAGGGGAAGACGACCACCACCATCGGCCTCACGCAGGCGCTGGACAAGCTGGGCAAGCGGGCGCAAGCGACCTTGCGCCAGCCCTCGATGGGGCCCGTGTTCGGCGTGAAGGGCGGCGCCACGGGCGGCGGTTTCTCGCAGGTCTACCCCATGTGGAAGATCGACCTCGAGTTCACGGGCGACATCAACGCGGTCGCCGCCGCGCACAACTTGCTCGCCGCGCTCATCGACAACCACGTC
>JAFGBX010000190.1 GCA_016932935.1 Promethearchaeota archaeon
CGGCGAACTTGCCGCTGGCGGCCTGGAGCTTCCTGATCAGCCCGTCCAGCACGCTCTGGACTTCCGGCCCGATGGCCGTTGGAACCAGGCCCGCCTTCACCGATTGCTCGAAGTTCTCGAACAGGAGGTCGATGTAGTTGCCGAAGAAGTCGATGTCGGACTTGTAATGCTCGAGCAGCACCGAGTCGATGACGCTCCCGACGTCGCTGGCCGCCTTGTAGACCTTGACGGCGGGGCCGATGGGGGTCTTCTCCGCCTTCTCGACGATCAGGTTCTTCTCGTCAGCGAGCCGCCTCAAGATCGGGTAGATCGTGCCCGACTGCGGTGCCCACGAGCCCGCGAACGTCTTCGCCAGGTCGCTGATCAGCTTGTACCCGCTGATGCCAGCCGACGACATGCGTATCTTCAAGAGAGTGATGAACTCGTGGGGCGACAGCTTGATCAGCCGACCCTTGTACCTTAAGGTCTTTCCTACGTTCAGCATATGCCCTCTACCCCTGCCTCTTCGCCTTTATCTTGGTCATCTCCTTGTCCACGCCTTGGTCCAGCCAGCTCTTCTTCTGGGCACCCCCGCTGGCCTTTGACGCTGCCGCCTTGTACGCCATGCCATGGATCACGACCCCGACCAGCCAGAACCCTACGGGCCACAGGCACCACGGGTAGCCGGGGGATGAGAAGTAGTTAATCACGGCAAGCGCGGGTGCCGACGCGAGGTATGCCGCCGCGTGGACGACCAGCCCGACTCGTCCCGCGCCGGACGTGCCCCCGACGTAGAGCGCGTACACGGTGCCGTGAACCACGATGCCGATGAACCACCCGGCGACGGGGTACACGAACCAGATCGGTGAAAAGAAGCTCGTGAGATAGTTTATGGCCACCAGGGCCAGGTTCACGCAGATGTATGCAGCCAAGTGGATTCGGAAGGCCATCTTGTGCAATATCTTCGCCTTCGCGACGTGTTTCAATTCCTCGTCTGAAAACGGGGACGTGGCGGTGGATGTCGACATGATCGGTCACTCATTCGTGGTGTTGTATGGTGTAATATGCTCGAGATCAACTTGAACTCTACTTGTTGCCTACTGAGACTCCACTACTCAACCCATTAAAACCTTCCGCCTTCGGTATGTGGGAGGAAAAATGAAGGCACGTGAACCTTAACGGCACGTGCATTTTGCTTACGTGTCCAGCTGCTTGGTCACGAAGTCGGGGAGAATCTTCCCGAAGAATTCCCGCGAGAAGAGCATCAAGACAGCGTAGTCGCCCTTCCTGAACGCGCCGATCCAGTAGTTCTTCGCGCGCAGCAAGGTCTCGTTGATCTCCCCGGCTTTCAGCTCCTTTCCAAGCCGTTCGATGAAGTTGAACAGCATCGCGCTGAAGGATTCGAAAGAATTGGGCGAGATGTCCTTCGGGATGTCCTTCGCGATGAACTCGTCCTTCTTCAAGTCGTAGATCACCATGCCGAGGATGTTCTCGTTGGATGCCGCGTTCACGAAGTACTCGGAGACGAAGTCCCGCTGGCTCATCTTCGTCAGGTTGGAGAAATCGGAGGTGATCTGTTCAAATTCCACGTCGAAGTCGGAATAACGATCGATGACGCCCAGGTTATGCTCGATGAACTCGGCCGGGTACTTGTTGATGAAACTCCGCCCCAGTTTCTCGGCTATGATGCGGTAGACCCGGCTTTCGACCTCATCGGCCGTTTCCGCGACGACGATGGAGTAGATCGGGCCTTTGAACGCGTAGAAGAAGGTCATCTTGTCCATGTCGATCTTATCGATGCACGCATGGCTGACGCCCTTCGCGAAGCTCTGGAGGGCGCTCAGGAAGCAGCTCACCAGCGTCTCGTCGAAGACCCGATCCACGGATCGGGCGTATAACGGGACGCCCGAGCTGCTCATGATGAGGTAGGATTTGATCATCGATCGCTCCAACCGTCCCGTGTCAGTTCTCAGGCTTGCTGTCCTTGAAGGCGATGCGCGTGGACGTCCCAGTGGGGGTGATCTTGCTGTAGTCCATTTCGACGACCTTCCCTCCTTGGCCGCCGAAGGAGCTCGCCGCGCCAACGATGAGGGCCATCGGGCAGATCCCCTTCACGTCGGTTCCCATGACGTTGTGGATAGGGTTGCACATCATGCAATGGGGGATGTTGATCATGAAGCTCCCGTCGCCGTAGTCGGTCAAGTTCGCGTCCTTGGAGATCCCGGTGAGTTTTAACACCTCGATCCACCGCTCCATGGCCTGCTTCGAGTCCTTTGCGTTCACGACTGCATCTATCAACTCGTCTTCGCCCTTCAACTTGCCGATCATCTCCATAACCTTGGGGAAGACGTGTGTCTTGTATCCTCTGGGGCCGATGAGCTCGATGAGCGCGGTTTCATAACCAAACAAGCAAGCATGCAAGGTGGAGCTCACCTTCATCATCAACGGATGTGGCATCATCTTCTTCACGAATATCAAGAAGATTATCAAGATCGCGGTCGAGGCTATCGCGATAGCCAAGACGGTATAAAATGCGGCATCGTCATACATGTCGGTCATACCCGGTTGTGTGGACGAACGTTCATACCCATTCATTAGTAAGGTGGCCTTGTTAATAGACTATACCTCCAGCCTGGGTTTTTGGCTCGCATAAATCCGACCGGCCATTCTGATGATCAGCGATGCTTACTTCCCGTGATGGCTGAAACCCGTGGCTAAGGAAACCGACAAGTGCGAGGTGTGTGGAACACTCCTCGAATCGGGTGTTGAACGACGCCTCACGTGCCAGAACTGCGGCCTCGAGTTCAAGGCAAGGGTTGCATGCCCGGCGGGGCATTACATTTGCGACGCGTGCCACTCCCGAGACGCCCTGGTGGTGATGCGGGCCTACTTGAAGGGGACAAAAGAACGGAACCCCTTCGTGATGGCCGACACGATGCTAAGCAACCCGGCGTTCAACATGTACGGACCCGAGCACCACGTCCTCGTGCCCGCCGTCCTCGTCGCCGCAGCCAGGAACAACGGCTGCAAGAAGGCCGACGGCAGCGACGTGGCCGACCACGACCTGGAAGAGTGCTTCAACCGGTCGTCGCAGATCCCCGGCGGCTGGTGCGGGTTCTACGGGGCGTGCGGGGCGGGCATCGGAGCGGGTGTCGCCACGAGCGTGCTCGCTCGCGCGACGCCGTCGACGAGCGCATCCCGCAGCGCCGCCAACCGGGCCACGTCGGAGGCGCTTTCCCGCATCGCCGACGACCTGGAGCACTGTTGCAAGCGATCCACCAGGCTGGCCATCGCCGTCGGCCTGGCCTCGATACGCGAGGTGACGGGGTGCTCCATGGACTTCGACCCCGGACCCTGCCCTTTCGCGGGCCGCAACCCGAAATGCGAGGGCGCCGCGTGCCAGTTCTTCCGATGACCGGCAGCTGAGAACTTCTGTCTAGACGGGGGCGAGGGCATCCCGCAAGCCGTCGCGCTGAACGTCGCAACCGAACTGACGTTCGGGCGCGTTCCGGGGATGTTAAAAAACGGCCATGCACGGAGCTTCGTTGATTTGATTCGAGCCGAGAGGCGGAAAACGTGATTCCCTTTTCCAAAAGGTTTATGTAATCGGAATCGACAACGCTGGCAGAGCATGCCGGGCAGAAGCACCGCGGGCGGGAACCGCGTCGAGCGCTTCGAGGAGGAGCCTACGCACGACCTGTTGGCCAGGTCGCGCCTTGCGGAGGATGCGGCCAATGCCACCACGGAGATGGCACGGAAGGTGGCGTTCCTCTACAAGTCCTTGGTGTCGAGGGGGATACCGCAAGAGCGGGCTCGGTATGTCGTGATCCAATGCCTGGTTGCACTCTTCACCGACGGCGCTGGTATTTTCCCGGCCAATGGATTCCTCCAAGACATACTTCAAGACTGCCGCGACGGGAAGGTTCCCAGCAGCGACCTGCTCCCGCGCGTGTTCGAGCGGATGTACCCGCGGGCGACACCATCCGAGCGGCGTTCAGAGCATTGTCAACACGCCGGAGGGATCCTCCACGATGTTGACCCGGTGGACCTGGAGCCCGGCGAGCTACTGGCGCTGCTCGGTGCAGCGAGGGTCGACTGGCAGAGCGTGTCGCTGTCGATCTTCGGCAACATCTTCGAGGCGAGCCTCCCGGAGGGGCAGCAGCACGCCACTGGCTCGCACTACACCCCGGAGGGCGACATCTTGCGCATCATCGAGCCCACGCTGACGCGGCCGTTGCGGGCGAGGATCGAGGCGGCGACCGCCGCTGAGGACATGCTGCGGATATGGGAGACGATTGCCAGTCTGCGGATCCTGGATCCCGCCTGTGGCAGCGGGAACTTCCTGTACGTTGCCTTCCGCGAGTTGAGGCTGGTCGAGCGGGAGCTGCTCGACCGCATCGCGAGGGAACGTGTACCCGCCAGTGGAACCCGCTTGATGCCGAAGGTGAGCGCGATGCAGTTCTTCGGCATCGATAACGACCCGTTCGCGGTCGAGCTCGCCAGGATCACGATGTCGTTCGCGGCGAAGGCGGAGAACCGCGGGGGAAGCGATGAAGACGACGTCCCACTCATGTTCGAGAAACTGGAAGCGAACTTCTCGGTCGGCGACGCGCTGGTCGTCGACTGGATCGACGCGGACGTCATCATCGGCAACCCGCCCTTCCAGGCCAAGAACAAGGTGCAACAAGAGCTCGGTGCCGGGTACATCAACGAGATCCGCGGCCTCTTCCCCGGGGTGTCAGGATTCGTCGACTATTGTGTTTATTGGTTTCGCAAGGCACACGACACGCTCGGCATCGGGGGGCGTGCGGGGCTGGTGGGCACGAACACGATCACCCAGACGAACTCGCGTGCCGGCGGGCTGGACTACATAGTCGCCAACAAGGGCGTGATAGTCGACGCGGTGAAGACAATGCCCTGGCGGGGGGCGGGGGCCTCGGTGTCCGTTTCGATCGTCAATTGGATAAAGACCGATGATCCCGTCTTGGGAAAGAAACGGATCGGGCTCCAACACGGGCCGAATGAACCCTGGCAATACTTCGAAGTCGATAACATACCCGCCTCGTTGTCGCCGTCGTGCGACGTGACCGGGGCGCGCACCCTGAGCGCCAACTCCGATCCGAAGGTCTGCTTCCAAGGGCAGACCCACGGCCACGAAGGGTTCATCATGTCCCGGGAGGATGGCGAACGGCTCCTCCTGGAATCGGCAGAAAACAAGGACGTGCTGTTCCCGTACATCCGCGCCACGCAATGGCTGGAAGGCAAGGAATCCGCCTACGACAGGTACGTGATAGACTTCGGCGACATGGAACTGCCCCAGGCCAAAAAGTATCCCAAGATCCTCGAGCGCGTACAAGGGCTCGTGCTACCAACCCGCAAGGCGTCCTACGAGGAGGAACGGGAGAGGAACCGACGGATTCTCGCGAGAAACCCGACCGCGGCCGTGAACAGGCACCACGAGAACTTCTACAACAACTGGTGGAAGCTATCCTACCGACGGGGGAATTTATTCGAATCCCTCGTGGGAATCCCCAGGTACATCATCGTGAGCCAGGTCATGAAGCGCCCGGTCTTCGACTTCGTCTCTCGTGCCATACACCCGAACGCGTCCCTCGTGGTCTTCTGCTTCAGCGACGACTACACCTTCGGGATCCTCCAGAGCGCGTTCCACTGGGCATGGTCGTTGGAGCGGTGCTCGACGTTGACGGAACGCGTACGGTACACGAGCACGACGATTTTCGAGAGCTTCCCCTTCCCGCAGTGGGGGACGTCGCACGGAACGCCACTCGACGCGGACGTCCCGGAAAAGGTGGCGTTGGTGAAGAGGGTGGCGGTTGCGGCGAGGAGCTTTCGTGCCGTTCGGGACAAGATACGTTCCGAGAACGGGCTTTCACTGCGGGAGCTCTACCACGGCATCGAAACCCCTGGACAGCATCCACTCAAGGACGCACGCGCCGAGCTCGACGTGGCCGTCAAGGAAGCATATGGCTATGGCCTCCCCGAGGATGTGAGGGCACGCGACCCGCTGCCCCTCCTCCTCGAGTTGAACTTGATCTGCGCATGCAAGGAGGAGGAAGGCGTCGGAATAGTCAAGCCTGGCTTGCCGAGCTTCTGCGATGCGGGTGACAGGGATTATTACTCTGACGACTGCATCGAGCCTTGAACCAGGCCGCGATCCGCCTTTTTAAAGCTAGGCCAAGGTAATAAGGATAGCCGCGCTGTACCGGCACAAGACACGTGCTTTCGGAGCAAGCAGTGTGGTGCATTGAACTGGTTCAACTCAATTTCGAAATCTTCGCAGATCTGGTGGCATTCCTCACTTTCATCGTGGCGGCGGCCGTGTGCTTCATCCAAGGCAAGCGGAAGAGGAACGGCGCGCTGCTCTTGTTCGGGGCCGCAACGGTCGGCCTTGGCTTGGGGGTCGGGTTCCAGGCGACGTCGTACATGATCTTGCCAGACTCCTTCGACGTGGCCTTGACGATGAAGGAGATCTCGGTTCTCGTGTACGTGATCGGGTACGTGTTCGTCTTCGTGTTCGTGAATTACGTCTGGTTCGAGCGCATACGCCTATGGCTGCTGATCCCGGTTCTCATCATCGCGACCCTCGAGATCGCATCGTTATACCTCGAAGAGGGGCTCGTGCCATATTACTTCTACGAGGGCGGGACGCTCGTCGCGACCAGCATCGGAAAGACCGGGTACCTCTTGATCTTCGAGACGGTCTTCTCGAGCATCGCGTTGAACATCGCGATCCTCGCCTACATCACGGAGTCGTACACGAAGGCCCCTGCTGCCCTGAAGCACCCCGTGCGCGCCATCCTGCTGTACGTCTGGCTTTCGGCCATCGTGGCCATCGCCATCAACATGGTCGTGCGCCTCCCCCCAAACGGGCTCCTGAACCTCACGCTATACGGCGTCCAGTACTTGATCATCACCTCGGGCTACGTGGTCATCATCGCGCAGGCCATCCGCGACCCGCGGTTACTTTGCATCCTCCCCTTCCGCGTCGACCGGTTGCTCGTCATTCATTATAATTCTGGACTGCCGCTCTACGAGCACCAGTTCTCGGCGCAGAAGGTCGACGACGTCCTCTTCAGCGGGCTCATCCAGGGCCTGCAGCAGCTCTCCGTCGAGGTTCTCCAGAAGGGAGAGATCCGCCAGATCATCCTCGAATCGGGCGTCCTGACCTTCCGGAGGATGGAACGGTTCACCATCGGGCTCCTGGCGTCCCGGAGCTCGCAGATGTTAACGCGTGGCTTCAACGCGTTCACGATCGCGTTCGAAAAACGCTTCAACGACGCGCTGGAGCGGTTCAATGGGGACAGGAGCGTGTTCGAAGGCGCGGGCCGGCTGGTTCACGAGTACTTCGGCTTCGTGCCTACGAGCGCGTGAACGCGATCACCCTACCACGCAACTGAACGTGAACGTGATTTCCTTAGCATCGATAGCCCCCCCAAATCACATTTAGACATCATCAGCGTATCCATTATCAGGCTGGATGACCCATCGGATCGATAAGGTGCCAGGACATGGACGATGAAGAGACGAACGAGGATTCATCGACCGACGAGGATGTCGGCGTCAAGCTTCCCATCATCCGTATCGCCACAGTGAGCACCACGATAATCGTTTCTGGTCTCGTACCGGATTCCCTCATCGTCATGGGCGTCCTCTGGCTCGTGTCGACGACGCCGCAGACGTGGATCGCGCTTGTCGCCTGGGTCGTGCTCGCCCCGCTCATCTTCTGGTCGCTGTACTTCGTGTACCTCGGCACGACCGTGCTCGTCACGCGGGCGTTCCTGGCCTACTTTGACCTGCGATCCAAGCCGTCCTCCACCGTATTGAGGCGGCAGTTCAAGGACAAGGGACACCCTGACTACCGGACAATGCACTACTACCACATGCGAGGGGCTGTCGTGAAGTACCCCGTGTGGATCGTGTTGAAATGCCCGATCCCGAGCTTGATCGCCCGCGTTTCGAAATACTTGTGCCATAACGTGATAGGAAAGCGCATCCTCCACGAAAACAGTTATCCGGGGCTGGAGTTGACCGAGATCGGTGACGACGTCGTCCTGGAAGCGGGCTCGACCGTCAGCACGCACGTCGTGGAGAGCCTGTACGGCAACATCGTGCGCCAGCGGGTCGAGGTCGGTCGGGGCGTGGTGCTGGGCATCAACTCGGTCATAGGGCCTGGCGCCGTGGTCGCGGACGGCTCCCACGTCGGCGACAACTCGATCGCGTACCAGAAGTGGCCGCTCGTGAAGCAGGAGGGCATCGAGGGGGACTTCTTCAACGGCATGCCCGCGCGCCACCGCGACGAGTGGTCCATGTTCGCCGATGGCCAGCTTAAGGATCGATACAGATCGCTGAAAAAGAAGAACCTGGAGGCCACCGGACGCTTTCATGCTGCCGAAACGGAGTGATCTGCCGCATGGCCAAGGATGACGTGAAGAAGATCGAGTTGATCTGGCCGGGAAAGCACGACGACCGCGTGAGCCAGACCGACGCCCGAAAGCGGAATTATAACCTCCGAGTCATCGAGCGGGTAGATGAGAGCCAGGCGACAAGGGAAGCGAAAAGAGCCCCCAGGCAAAGGACGCTCCATGATTACGAGGACGGAAAGAAACGCGTGCCCACGACCGTCTGGGTCAACAAGCTCATCCAGGGGGAAAACAAGGCAGTGATGGGCTCGTTGCTCGCCAACCTCGAGGGCAAGGTCGACCTCGCCTACATCGACCCGCCCTTCGCCACGGGCACCGACTTCTCCTTTACCACCGCCATCGGCGACGGCGAGGAGGCCATAGAGGCCCCGAAGAGGAGCGCGCCCATCGAGGCAAGGGCATACAACGACTCGTGGGGGAAGGGCTTGGGCTCTTACTTGCAGATGATGCACGAGCGGCTTGCCTTGATCCACCGGCTGCTCTCTGAAAAGGGGATGCTCTACTTGCACTGCGACTGGCGCGTCGTCCACTATTTAAAGGTAATGCTGGATTCGATCTTCGGCCACAGCGGCGACGAGCGGGAGGAGGCCGGGTTCAAGTCGGAGATCATCTGGTTCCACCAGGTCATCGGCATGCCGCGCACGAACGCGTTCTATTTCCCGAAGCAGCACGAGACGATCCTCGCCTATTCCAAGTCGAGGAAGGACAGGATCGCCTTCAACGCGGGGGACAAGCTCGTGCGGAAGGAGTTTTCCGAGAGCATAAAGAAGGCGGTCAAGACCGACGACCAGGGAAATGCCTACTACAAGCGCGGTCGGACGGGGACGAAGAACGAGTGGGCCTACGACCCGAAGTACTTGCAGACCAGGGTGAACCTCGAGAACGGGGTGCTCGTCGCGGACGTCTGGGACGAGTGGAAGTCGTACCAGCCACGCAAGGGAGAGAGGACGGGCTACCCGACCCAGAAACCGGAGCAGATCCTGGAGCGGATCATCGCCGCGTCGACTAACCCCGGCGACCTGGTCGGTGACTTCTTCTGCGGCTCTGGGACGACTCTGACCGTGGCGGAAAGGCTTGGAAGGCGGTGGATCGGCTGTGATTTCGGCCATCTCGCGATCCACGCGGCTCACAAGCGCTTGATGGACATCTCGGATTGCAAGCCCTACGAGTTGCTCGGGCTCGGCAACCAGGACGTGAGCGCTGGTTCGAGAGCGCAGAACGCTGCCGGATCAATGGCCGCAGGACGCACGCTCGTCGATGTCCGGGTCTCGACCGTTGGCAAGCGAGCCCGCGTCGAGCTCGCGGGTTACGAGATCCTCGACCACGGGCTCGTCCCGCCGGAGGTGTTAGGTGCTGTTAAGGGATGGGCGGATTACGTTGATTACTGGGCGGTCGACTTCGATTCCAGAGGCGACACGTTCGTGAACCGGTGGTGCTCTTACCGGACGATGCAAGATAGGAAGCTTGAGCTCGAATCCGAGGAGTTCGAGTACGCTTCTGGTGGGACATACAAGATCCTAGTCAGGGTAGTGGACGTGCTCGGGACGACCTCGATCGCTGGGCGCACGATTGAAGCCAAGGCGTTCTGAAGGCACTAGGGGCGCGGGACGTGGGGATGCCTATTTAAGTCCGGATCAGAATAGATAACCGATCATGCTCGACCTCCACGCCATAGCCGGGGAGATCCCCGACGATGTGGGAGCCGTGCTCAGCCCCGTCATCAAGCTCCTGGTCGTTGGCTTCGGGGGCCTCATGACGGTCGCCATGGTCTCGAAGTACAGGTGGAAGCGGCGGGAGAACCCTGGCGATCCGTCGACCGTCCGCCGCAACATGGCCACTATGCTCGCGTTCTACACGGGTTCGGCCATGATCGCGAGCCTCGACAACCTCCTCGGGCTGAAGGACGTGCCGTACGAGAACGCGTACCTGGGAACGTCCGTCTCTCTCGTCTTCACGGCTATCGCGAACGCTTTCTACCTCTGGTTCGTGCTCGAGGTGCTCTACGTCTCGAAGGAGGTCTCCGCGAGGAAGAGGCTCTACCTGGGGAGCTTCTTCCTCGTCGACGGGCTCTCGACAGTGTCTACCCTGTGGCTGAAGGTGCTTGCAAGTCCCCTATTCCTGGTGCCAATAGTCGCACACGGCGCGGCGAGCTGCCTCGTGTTCGTGCTCGTTCTGGTAAAATCATTCGTCCTGTCCAAGAACTCGGAAAATAAGGAATACCGGAGGAAATTCGCGTCGATATGCGTCGGCACCGGCTTCGGCCTCGCGTCACTCATCTTATTCACCGTCGACGCACTCTCCGAACACGCTACGGTCTACTCGGTGGCAGGCTGGCTGTCACTCCTGGCGCTGGGCTTCTTCCTCTCGAAGGGTTACTACTAGCGGATGAAGTCGAGGAGGCTCCTGGCTTTGCCCCGGGCGGCGGGCTGCAACGTGTTGATGGGTCGCCTCGTCCTCAAGGCGGCCTCGTGGATAGCGACGAGCTCCCGATCATTGCCATCGACCGCGAGGCCGAGCAGCGCCGCGACGTACCGTGCGATCTCTCGGCCCATGAGTGGTGGCACCGCGTTGCCGATCATGCGCGTGACGTCGTTTTTCGGATGGCCGTAGAACACGAAGTCATCGGGGAAGCTCTGGATCCTAGCGCCCTCCCGGAGCGATATGGCGCGGTGTTCGGTTGGGTGGACCAGCTCCCTCGCCCGGAACGACGTGGTCATGATCGTCCTCGACGGCGCAGACCGCGAGAGCCGCAGGTAGAGTGGCCGGATGCCCGACCTCGTGTTGATGTCAAAGGCCGTGAACCTCCCGCCCCCGCGCCGGTATTCCTTCTTCCGTAGCCACTTGCGGGCGTGCAAATCGTCGAGGATCGCCTCCGGGCTGCGGTTCTGGTTCGACCCGGAGGGCGGGTATTGATCCGACCACGAGAAGCGGCCGCCCTCATCACGCGGGAATCTGTCGGGCCGGATGTACCCCTCCTTCCACGGCTCGATCTCCTCCTTGAACGCCGCGCTCGTCCTCTTCCGGCACAAGAAGTGGAGGAGCTGCCGCTCGTCCTCCCTGAACCGGTCGCTGTAGAGCTCCCACACGCCGACGTAGCGGTCGCCGAACCGGCTGCTGCGGTAGATCTTCCCCTCGCCCAGGAGCGGCAGGATCGCGCGCTCCTCGGGCGTGACCGCTTCGACGACCTCGTGGTTGAAGAGCCGCGCGTCCTGGCACCGCTCCCTCATCTTCAGCACGTAAGGCGGCATCGGCGCGTGCAGGTCGACCTCGCATGTGCCGTCCACCGTCGGCGGCGGTAACCCGGAGAACGCGTCACCCACCCTCACGAATGACCCCTCGTCCTTGAACGCGCCATCCAGGTCGCATTTGTTCAAAACGGGCAGGATCTTGTACTCCTTCCGGATGGCCAGGCCGAAGACACGCACCCGCTCCTGCGGGACGCCGTAATGCGCGCTGTTGAGCTGCTCGTAGACAGCGTCGTAGCCGATCCCGTCGAACGCCTCGACGAGGACGTCGACGAGTAGCCGGTTCCCTAGCTTGAAGGTTCCCATGCCGGACACGTTCTCCATCAGGGCGACCTTCGGCCGGAGTTGCTCCACGACCCTCACGAAGTCCAACGGGAGGTTGTTCCTGGCCTCCTGCTCGGCGTTCCTCGCCTCCCTGCTGCCGCGGGCGTCGCTGAACCCCTGGCAAGGCGGGGAGCCGATGACCACGTCGACGACCCCTTTCTCGATCGACGCGGGCAAGCCATCCGAAAGATCAGCGACGCGGAAGACGGGGTTCTTGTGGTTCTTGTTGAAGGTCTCCTCGAACCTTGGTTCAATGTCGACGGACGCGACGACCTCGAAACCGGCGTCCTCGAAGCCCCTGCTCAGCCCTCCTGCACCGCAGAACAGGTCGACAACGCGCGGGGGTCGTGGCATGGCCTCGTCATCCGTACGGGGGTAGATTGCCTCGCTTCAAGGTAACCTTCTTCAGACGAAATCGAGCAGAGTCCTGGCCCCGCGGCCCCGCACCTTCATGTGGAAGATGATCTCCGCGTAGGGCTGCCGGTCACGCTCGGCCCGGTTCAGCACGGGGCGCTTGAACTGCTCGACGATGTCGAGTTTCGCCTTCCTCGCGATCTCGGGGTAGACGTGGAATTTATCGTTTGCCACGATGAAGACGTCACCGTCTGGCTTCACGCATCTGCACACGTTCTTGAACGCCGCGGCCATCTCGTCCACGTACGCCTCCTTCGCTTTCACGGTTGTTCCCTTCGAGAACGCCCCGATCTCCGCCTCGTCTCGCCTGTGGAGCCCGAATAGCTCGTAAGCATACGCGTGTTGCTCGTGGTAATCGATTGTACCGACGTACGGCGGGGAACAAAATACCCCGTCCGCCATCCGCTTCTCGAAGATGCCATGCAGGCGAGGGTTCTGCGCTGCGATGGCCGAGGGCAAGTCGACGTCCCGCGAGTCGCAGTGCACCACCTCGAGCTCGACGTCCTTGCGGAGGGCACTATAGGCCTTGATGCGCGAGACCGCGTCGACCAGGTACCGCTTGAACCGGCCGGCCGACGACTCGACCGGGAGGCAGATCTTCTTGTGCTTGTAGCAGTAGTAAGGGAGCAGCTGCGGCTCCTTGAGGGTGGCCAGGTCGAAGTGCTTCGTCGACCGGCAAGCACGCGCCGCCCGCGTCAGCGTGATGGTGAGGAGGTTCCGGACGAGTGGATCGCCCTCGCGGCCGATGATGGCGGCGAACCCGCGTAGCTCGGCGATGATGGCCGGGTTGAACCACGTATCGAGGAACGAGGGCTTGCCCGCGCCTTGATCGGCCACCCCCACACCGCTGGTCTTGCTGCGATGTGGCAGCTGCTCGATGATGCTGGCGTTCTCCCGGAGGAAGGCGGCGATCCCATCGGCGCCGTACGAGTCCTCGTCGACCTCCTTCGACGCGATCTTCCGCCGGATGGAAGGGTCGCTGAAGTGCGCCTTGTTGAACTCGTGGACGCGTTCGCGCAATCGCGCAAGCGTCGACTGGGTGGCGTCGTTGCGGATCATCGCGTTCACCTGGCCCACGACCGCTGCAACCCGGCTCCCGAGCAGGGCCAGGTCGTAGTGGGCGATCTTCGCCCGCACGATCATGCAGTTGAATGAAGATATGTCGAGACCGATCGCATGGATCCCGAGTTCCCCGCTCTGCACGAGCGTCGTCCCGCTGCCGCAGAACGGGTCGATGACCACGTCCCCGGGCTTGAAGAAAGCACGCCTCTTGAACTCGTCGACGTGGCCGTCGAGGAAGTACTCAACGAGCTGGGGGATGTACTTTCCCTTGTACGGGTGGAGACGGTGGACGTGTTTCGTCGATTCCTTCTCCTTGACGTCGTCGAAGGAGAGGAACCAGTTCGTGTCGTCGCCAAGCTTCGACTTCCAGCGATCCTCCTTGGAACCCAGCGTGGCGTCGTAGTATGCCTTCAGCTCCTCCAACGAGACCGCCACGCGGTTGGACTCGTCGAGATACCTCGTGATTCGCCCGTATTGGATGAGGTAGCTGATGTTGGACTTCGTCACCCGCTTCCGGGTGTAGCCTGAAGCCCAGATGCTTGCCTCGTCGACAGAGACGCGGCCTTCGAGCACCTTCCCGGCATTCATCCTGGTTGCAGCTCTCGGCCGGTCGAAAAAAGGCTTCTTATTACCGGGCTACGCTTGTTTGCCTCACGCTCGCCCTTGCCCGTCGGGTGGGTTCAATGCGACGGGTTTGGAGGGGGTGTGTAATCGAACCCGGGCACGAACCCGTGGAACGGGTTCACGAGCACGATGCCGTTCGTGAACTCCCGCTGGTAATACTGCCCTCCAGCCCCGTTCTTCAACAACATCGGCCCTAGCGCGTCGCCGAGCTCGAGGTCGAAGAACTCCGTGTGCCGTAAGAGCTCCTGGCGGACGGTCTCGAGCGAGTACCCGGCCAGGTTGCGCGGGTACCCGCCGCCGTACGTGGGCTGCGGGTGGAAGACCACGGACGTGCAGTTGTTCACCTTCCCCATGAGGTAGGTCGCCACGCAGTATTCCAGCGCCTCGGGTTCGTCTCGGTTGTACCACGCGGCCCAGATGTACGACCGGTCGCGCTCCCCGTGGCTCACCAGGTTCTGGACGATGCCCGCCCAGTCCATGGCCTCGTAGAAGATGACGCTCTCCCTGTCGTCCACCCGGGTGCCGTACGCACCGCCGGAGCGAAATGCCAGCTCACCCCAGATGCCGTCCTGGTGCTGCTGCGCCTCATCCCAGAATGCTTGCGTGATGATCTCGAACGTGGCGTTGCCATGCACGCGCTCGAGCCACTGGTAACAGGTCTCGGTGATCTGCTCGATGCTGGAGTAGTCCCTCAGCTCGTTGATGTCCGTTCCCCAATATCCCCGCCACATGATCTCGTCGATGGCCACGCCGTCAGCGTGGTAGGCGGCAACCCGGTTGTTCCACACCCACGTGTAGTAGTCAGCCCACCCCTCGCTCCCGAGGTCCATGAGGTGTCCCTTGCTGTCGTCCGAGCCTCGGCGAACCCCGAGTGCCTCGCGCCCGTCCTTTAGCTTGAGAGTCCACGAGTCCATGGTCGAGTTCCAGACGGACGTGCAGTTGCCGAGGGGGCCGTCGACTGTCCAGTTGTCGTACTCGCCCAAGGTGGTGCCGAAGTTCATGATGTAGAACCGGGTCTCGTTGTTGATAGCCCGCATTGCGAGCACGTCGTCCGGGTAGAGCGTGTAGTTCGTGTAACCGCCGAGCGAGTACACGTCCATGTTGCTGGCGATCCAGTCCCGAGCTTGCGCGTCGGTGAAGTTCCCGATGGCCCTGGCGTCGTAGAGGTAGGCGCCGATCCGCACGGTCTTCCCCGGCCGGATGTTCTCGCCGTGGGCTACCCCAACCGGGTAGGGGGAATAGAGCAGGACCTTGCCAGACCGCTCTCGCAAGTCGACGGACGTCATTGGCACGCCGTTCACGTCGTAGAGGATCCGGCCGAACTCGACGTGCACGCTGGCTCGGGAATTGGCCTGTAGCAGGCCGCACAGCGAGGACGTGAGCACGATCGTGCCGAGCAGGAGCGCGATGGCCCGGCGCCGCCCCTCCTTGCTGCCCCTGCCGAGGACGGAGAGCGGCTGGGGGGTGGACGCGGCCGACTCAGAGGGGGGGCGTCCCAACCTCGTGGAGAGGTGGGAGCTGAACAGCAGCAACGAGACCACGAGCGCCGCAACCCCCACCGTGCACGCGGGGACGAGCCACAAGTATTGCTCATAGTCGAGGACCAAGAACTTCATCTCGTGGGCCGCGAGGCCGATCCCGACCAGAGTCGCGACGATCCAGAAGGCCTGACCGAATTTGTGCGCCAGGGGTAGCGGTGGGGAGCACGATGCCTTGCGCCCGAGGTCGCCGAGGATCCAGCTCCACGTCACCCCCACGAGCGCCCCGTTGAGCAGCATCAATCGCCACCCGAGGAGAAGCGTCCAGTCTGCCCCCAAGAGCACGGTCTCGAGGACGAGCCCCCCGATCGCCACGCCCGCCTGCACGGCACCCCGCCACCTGCGCACGGCCGCCATCGCGGCGGATCCAAGACCCAGGCCGAAGAGCCAGGGCGCCCAGAGCGCCATTTCCCGCTCCGACGTGACGTAGAGCGCGAGGATCGCGTGGCCCGCGAAGACGACCCACCTTGCCGCGAAGCCAAGCCAAAGGTCAGGGCGCCAGGCACGCGGGGACGGTCGAGACCGTTCCACCACCCTCTCGGGCCCCGCCGGTGCCGACGTTGAGAGCACGAAAGAGCGGACGGCGTACAGCGCCGCTGCGCCGAACGTGACGAGGGCCATCGACGGCGCCACCG
>JAFGBX010000191.1 GCA_016932935.1 Promethearchaeota archaeon
GCCAGGAATGCGCCCCGGCTGGTTGGCGTGGCTTCCTGTGCTGGTGTCCACATTTGTCCAACTTTTTTGCGAATTGTCACGACTGTATGGATGAAGAATATTTATGTCTCTGATGGGACACAGATTTCTACGAGTTGGTTATCAGAATTACCTAGAATGCAAGAGATTATAGAGGATTTCTTGTTTGCGGTCATGAGTGCTAGAATGATTCACAATATTGATTTAGAAGTTATTGAGATTAAGAAAAAGGGAGGTTTGCTGAAGGAGACTGATACTGCTCTTTCATTAAAGATTAAGATTGGACAGAATGGGCAAAAATATGAACTCTATTTGCGGATCGTGTTGAATGATGATGGATCTGCTTCCTATCGTTTTGGAGCTGCTCGAGGAAAGCTAGATCTTTCACCAATGGATTCAGGATCATTCGATTCCCTATCTGCTCGGAGGGATTTACTGGATAGTCATATAGATAGTCATGCACAAGTGAATGGATTTTATTTCCATCAATGGCTAGGGGCTCTATTGGATGGCCATGTGCCTGGTATGTCTGATTCTGATGCGAAAGTCTTAATTCATAATAGAGCCACGATATTACATTGGTTTCAATTTATGGCTGGACTTCCCCGACCATCTGATGCTTATTGGGCTGTTTTTGATAATCAGCCTTGATGCTTATTGGCCTTGATGCTTATTGGTATTCTTTCTCATCAAAAGAAAGAGCCAGCGAGGGGACTTGCACCCCTGATGTCTTGCGACAATGGCTCTGCAGGCCATCTCTGGAGTCATTAGCTCTATCATAGCGAATTTTAACTGCTTAGATACGCTGGCTTTCTGATGTAATCATTACTTGCCTCAAGAGCGGATTTTCGCTCGTATGTGATATTAGTGTGTATTAAGGGCAAGTCTCATTTAATGTCTTGTGGTGTGGAAATATTCACTCCTGGCCCTTATGTGTTTTGGCGTGAAACCGCGGGGATGGCAACATCGCAACCGCCTAGCCCGTCCTCGACCACGGGGGTTAGAAACCGGACACGATCCGCAGCGACGACCGCCGATCTCGTTTATGCAATGTCGAGATCCGCCCAGCTTGCCGTCCCAAACAATAAATTCCAAATTGGCAAAGACGATTATGCCCAGGTTTTTTATGCCATCCAACAACAAGAGCTTCATTGAGAGGTTCCGCCTTGGGTAGTATCGGGTAGGAATTCCTTCTGGTGGGAATAATGAGCACGCTGTTCAAGTTCAAGATAATCGTCGCGGGAAGCAAAAATGTAGGGAAGTCGTCATTGATCATCCGGTTCTGCGACAACACGTTCACGGAAGACAAGAAGGATACCATCGGAGTCGACTTCAAGCGGAAGAAGATGGCCGTCGAGGGGGTGGAGGCGGATCTCATCATCTGGGATTTCGCGGGGGAGGAGCGCTTCCGGACACTCTTCCCGAGCTATCTAAACGGTGCCGTGGGGGCGTTCGTCTTGTATGACATCACGAACGAGGAGAGCTTGAAGGATGTCGCCAACTGGATCAAGATCATCGACGAGTTCGCGGAACCCAATGTCACGAAGATCTTGATCGGTACGAAGAAGGATCTCGAAAACCAGCGCGAGGTCACGAAGGAAGCTGCTGTTGCTTTTATGAAGAAGTACCATTTCTTGCCAGAGACCTACGATACGAGTTCCAAGACCGGCGAGCACGTCGAAGAGGCCTTCGCGGCAGCGGTTCGCTCCATCATCAGCAAGAAGTTCACCAAATGCACCTCGTGTGGTAGCTTCGAGGACATCAAGATCAAGATATGCCGTTATTGCGGCAGCAAGATCGCATGCGCGAGCTCGTGAACGGGCGGTTGAGGGTACAATGGCCGAGTTCAAGCCCAACCTCGTCAAGATCGACGAGCTCTATGGCGAAAAGGGGTACACTCTCCGGCAGATCAAGCCGAACATTTTCCAGTTCGACTCAGGAAAGCTCGGCTCACACGTCTACCTCGTTCTCGGCGATCACCTCAACATTCTCATCGATTCCGGCATCGTTTCCAAGTTCAACAGTCTCACCCACCTGCTCACGACCGAGATCGGCATCAAGGTCGAGGACATAAACCTGATCATAAATACGCACGAGCACTTCGACCACGTGAGCAACAACTGCTTCTTCAAATGCATGATCGCCGCCCACCGCGCAGCGGCCACGAAGATCAAGAACTCCGATGAGCTCATAACGAAGGCAAAGATCTGGTCGGTCGACTTGACAGACTTCCACATCGACATATGGATGGAGGATCGAACCGTGTTCGACCTCGGCAGCATCGTCCTCAACGTCATACACACGCCGGGTCACACGTCTGGGAGCATCTGCTTGTATGAGGCTGGTAAGGGGTTGTTATTCACCGGTGACACGGTCTTTCGCGGTGCCATGCCAAACATATACGAGTCCGGCTCCATCGCCGAGCTGATCAACTCTTTGCACATCCTACAAGCCCTGAAGGTTCGGAACTTCTTCCCCGGCCATGGGTCGTGCGTGTTCGAGACATCGGAAGTTGAATCAGAGCTGTCGAACGCTTTGCTACAAGCAAAACGTAGCTTGAAAGACTACATCAGCCATATCTCGAGCAAACCGCTCGATAGAGCCAGGCCTCCCCCGTCCCTCTACGATCGCGAGCCTACCGCTTGATACAAGCAATGGAAGGTACCACGACCTCGTGGCGAGACCGAGACTGCCTATTCCGTCACCTCTCTTGGCTTAAAAGGCCGTGGTACGAAGTATATGTGTTTGAGAAAAGGGATCATCGATGGCGAGCTTGCTACCGTTCCGGATCGGGCTCAAGCTGATGGGCCTGGCATTCGGCATGTCGAAGAATTTCCGCAAGGAGATATTCAATCCTTCCGTGAACTACGCGTTCAACAACCGCATCCAGATCCAGACCATGGACGGCACCGCCAGCATCTGGATCGAGTTCAAGGACGGCAGGATGCGGTCAGGGGCCGGCCGCATCGAACGCCCCGACCTCGTGCTCGAGTACAGCACCAAGGACATCATGGCCAACGCGATCAAGTACACGCCGGACATCAGCCTCGACCTGCTCCTCTCCGGCGACCTCGAGTTCGTGGGGAACATGGCCACGCTGGGCAAGTTCTCCTACCTCACGACCGTCTTCCCGAAGAAAGTTAAACGCCCCCTAT
Source organism: Promethearchaeota archaeon (assembly GCA_016932935.1). Taxonomy (GTDB): domain Archaea; phylum Asgardarchaeota; class Lokiarchaeia; order Sigyniarchaeales; family Sigyniarchaeaceae; genus Sigyniarchaeum. The sequence goes on from JAFGBX010000191.1 coordinate 3,174, forward strand.
CGCTCTCATTCCCGCCGCAGACCCGCATCACTGACGAGCAAGCGGCGATGAAGAAGGTCGACAGCGAGGTGCTCGGCTGCCAGGTCGACGCGGTGAAGTACCTCGCGGATCCTTACCTCGGCAAGCTCTCGATCGCTGACTTCCCGTGGTTGCTCGAGCGGAAGAACCGGTTCTTCTCGGAGCGCGCCGAGGTCTGCACCGAGCGCGCCAAGAACCTCACGGACTTCTTCGTGGCCGAGGGGTTCGAAAAAAGGAAGGACGGGCAGCCGTGGGACGCGTCGCTGCGAAACGGCCTGGCTCTGAAGCACGTGCTCTCGGTGAAGGCACCGGTCATCCACGACGGCGACATGCTGCCCGGCTCGACGACCTCCAAGCGACTCGGCGTGCAGCTGTTTCCCGAGTTCGGCGCCGTCATGCTCTGGCCCGAGCTCCACACCGTCCATGCCCGCCACCTCAACCCGTACCTCATCTCGGAGGAGGACAAGTCGGTCTTGAACGATCACGTGTACCCGTTCTGGATCGACCGGAACATCCGGGAGTACACGCGAAAGAAGTATAGAAACCCGTTGAGCCAGCGCTTCGACGACAAGTTCGCGTATTACTTCATGTGGAAGACCCAGGCGATCTCACACACGATACCGAACTGGGAGTCGCTGCTATCGAAGGGCATCGGTGGCATCGTCGCGGACATCGAATCGAAAGAGAAGGCGGCCGCTGGGGACGGCCAGAAGGCGTTCTACGCGGGCGCGAAGGCGAGCCTCGAAGGCGTCCTCGCGTACGCGAGGAACTTGCACGAGGAGGCGCAGCGGCAGGTCGACGAGTTGCAGGGCAAGAACGACCCCGCGCTCGCCGGCGCGATAGAGGATCTGTCCAGGATCCTGCGCGTGCTCGACGTCGTCCCCGAGCACCCCGCGCGGTCGTTCCGCGAGGCCATCACGTCGGTCTGGATCGTCTGGGTGGCCATGCACAACGAGAACATGAACGCGGGCCTCTCCCTCGGCCGCCTCGACCAGGTGCTCTACCCGTACTTCGAGCGGGACATGGCGGCAGCCCCCGACGGCGCGGCTCGCGATGCCGCCATCAAGGAGGTCATCGCCCTGATCGGCGCGTTCTACTTGAAGTGCGGCGACCACTTGCCGCTCGTGCCGAACGTGGGGAACAAGCTCTTCGGCGGCAGTTCGTCCGATCAGGCCCTCACGCTCGGCGGCATCACGCCGTCAGGCGAGGACGCGGTCAACGACCTCACCTACATGTTCTTGAAGGTAACTGAAATGCTCTCGATCCGCGACCCGAACGTCAACGCCCGGTACCACGTGGACAAGAACTCGCCCGAGTACGTGCGGCGGCTGCTGGAGGTCAACGTCAACACGGCCGCGACGCCCTCCATCCACAACGACAAGGTCATGATCGACACGCTCGTGTCCCGCGGTTTCGCGCTCGAGGACGCGCGGGACTGGGCCGCCACCGGCTGCGTCGAGCCGACCATGGCTGGCCGCCACTTCGGGCACACGAACTGCATGCTCTGCAACCTCGTCGCGCCGCTCGAGGTGCTCATGAACGACGGCCGCCACCCGCGCTTCCACTATCCGATCAACGAGGATCTCACCCCCGCGTTCACGGCCGCGAACTACCCGACCTTCGACGCGCTGCTCGGGGGCTACAAGTCCCAGCTCGCCTTCCTCATCGCCAAGTCGATCGAGATCAACAACATGTACGGCACCGTCCACCAGGAGATCAAGCCGACCCCGCTGCTCTCGAGCCTCATCGACGGGGCGATCGAGCATGGCAGGGACCTCGTGCACGGCAGCGCCAGGTACAACAGTTCCGGCGTCGCCCTGGTCGCCCTCGTCGACGTCGTCGACTCGCTCATGGCACTGAAGAAGGTCGTGTACGAGTGGAAGAAGGCCGATCTCGACCAGTTCAAGGCAGTGCTCGACCGCGACTTCACGGGCGAGGGCGACAAGGCCGTCCTCGAGCACATCAAGCACGTTCCCAAGTTCGGCTCCAACGACCCGGAGGTCAACGCGCTCGCGAAGGATCTCATCGCTTTCATGAACGATGAGTACGCGCGCACCAAGAACTACCGCGGCGGCAACTACCTCGTCGGCTTCTGGTCAATGTCGAACCACACGGCCTTCGGGAAGCTATCGGGCACGATGCCGAGCGGCCGGCTGCGCGGCAAGGCGTTCACTCCCGGCATAACGCCCGCCCCGGGCTCGTCCGACCAGCTGCTCGACAACATCAAGACCGTGGCGTCGATCGATGCGAAGCAGTTCCCCAACAACATCGCCTTCAACGTGAAGCTGGTGCCGGGCGGTGGCGACACCCACGAGCAGACGCTCGACCACTTCTACGACTACGCGAGGAGCTACTTCGACCTCGGCGGGCTCCAGATGCAGTTCAACGTGGTCACGACCGCCATGATGCGCGACGCGATGCTCCACCCGGAGAGCTACCGGTGGCTCATGGTCCGCATCTCCGGCTATAACGCCTACTTCACCGAGCTGAACAAGGACATGCAGGTCGAGCTCATCGAGCGCATGGAGTTCAAGGCGTGAAGGTGCTCGCGCGCCTTTGCCAGAGGGAGGTCGAAGGACGTGGTCGATCGCGGCACCCCGTTGATCTGCGACATCAAGCAGAACTCGCTCGACGACGGGCCCGGCATCCGCACGGTCATCTTCTTCAAGGGATGCCCCTTGTCTTGCAGCTGGTGCCAGAACCCGGAAGCAAAGGAAATGGCGGATCAACTCGTCGTGCAAGCCTCGAAATGCATCGAGTGCAAGGATTGCATTGACTGTCCCCCCGAGGCCATCCTAAAAGGCCCGCCCGTCCAGGTCGACCGCGCGAGGTGCGACCTGTGCTTTCGATGCATCGACGCGTGCCCCGCCGGGGTGTTCAAGCACGCGGGCACCCCCGCCGACATCGAGGCCATCGTCAAGCTCGCGCGGGAGAACGCGGTCTTCTACCGGACGAGCGGCGGTGGAATAACACTATCCGGCGGCGAGCCGCTCCTGTTCCCCCGCTTCGTGCTCGCCCTCGTCCGCCGGCTCCGGGCGGAGGGCATCAGCGTCGTTATGGAGACGTGCGGTGCGGTCCGCCTCTCGCCGGACGTCCTCGCCATCCTCCCCCACCTCGCCTTGATCTACTACGACGTGAAGCTGGCCGACCCGGCAGCCCACCAGCAGCACTGCGGAGCTGGCAACGCGCTCGTCTTGGAGAACCTGAAGGTGCTGGTTGAGGGCGGCACGGTGCTGCTCCCGGACAGCAAGGACGCGCTCGACTTCAAGAAGCACGCGTACGATAAGCCTCTTCTCGTCCCTCGGATCCCCCTCGTCCCCGGGATCACAGACGTGCCGGAAAACCTCTCGGGCATCGCCTCGGCCCTCAAGGGCCTCGGCGTCAAGCTCATCGACGTGCTGCCGTACAACCCGCTCTGGGTCGACAAAGCGATGGCCCTCGGATCCCCCGCCCACGACGCTGTTCGGGGCTGGATGTCGGCCGACCAGCTCGCCCGCGCCCGAGAGGCGCTGGCCGGGTTTCGGTTCGAGCGGTTCAAGTGAACCTTCAAAAAGGCATAGGAAGAGGTAATACTATGCCATTTATCAAGGAGAACTGCACGGTCTGCGGCGATTGCTTCACTCGCTGCCAATACCTCCACTTGAGCCTGGACGAGGCGAAGAAGGAGATAACGAACTTGATGGAAGGGCGGGACTCCTTCGTCTTGAGCGAGTGCGCGACTTGCTACGCGTGCAACGAGTATTGCAAGCAGAACGCCAATCCGTTTGACTTGATCGCGTCACTGCAAGAGGAGCGGAATTCCCTGCACTTGACGGACGCCGCGCGCCAGATGCTCGAGAAGCAATACGAGCCGTACGAGTCATCCAAGGGGGTGGTGATCACCAAGCCGTTCATGAGCCAGTGCGCGTTCATCAAGAGCCACGCGTCGCTCTTCCAGGGAAAGCTCTTCGACGGGTTGGACAAGCTGGGCGGCCGGAACTTCTTCTGCAATCTGTTGTATTTCCACACGGGCCAGTACTCGCTCGTGGAGAAGCGTGCGAAGACGATCGTCGATAACGTAGCCAAGTTGGGCGTGAGCGAGGTCATCTGCTTCCACGACGAGTGCTACGCGCTGTACAAGCGGTACGCCCCCGAGTTCGGCGTCGAGGTGCCCTTCAAGCCCGTCCACGTGTTCGAGTATATGGTGAAGTTCTTCAAGGAACACGCGGCGGACGTCAAGCCATTGAACTTGAAGGTCGCGTACCAGCGGTCGTGCTCATCGAGGCTGACGCCGGACAAGGACAAGTACTTGGACGAGCTTTTCGCCCTGCTGGGTGTCGAGCGCGTGAAGCGGGAATACGACTACGAGAACGCCTTGTGCTGCCAAGCGGCGGCCCTGCAGATCGGCGGCGCGATCGACACGGACAAGGTGCCGCGGGAGAAGGTGAAGGAGAAGAAAAAACTCGCCAGGGACGCGCAGCAGAGGAACATGGAGGATGCGGTGAAGGCCGGTGCGCAAGCGATGATATTCGTGTGCCCCATGTGCATGGAAACGCTCGAGAACCAGTGCGTGAAGTCGAACATCGCGCCCATATTCGTCACGGATCTCGGGCGCATGGCGCTGGGGGAGATCGGCCTCCCGAAGCCGTCGTGACCCCCTCCCGTTTCGTTGAACCATCCAAGGAGTGACAGGTGAGTGTGCTGAACAACGAAGAAATCCTCGGCCGCCTGGAGGGGATCGTGGGCAAGGGCTTCGTGTCGAACAAGCCCGAGGAAAGGTTCATCTACGCCCGGGATCCCGGCGCGTCGAAGCCTCGAAGCGTGGACTTCGTCGTGATGCCGCGCTCCACCGAGGAAGTACAAGAGATCGTGAGGCTGGCGAACCAAGTGAAGATGCCGGTCGTGCCCATGGGTGGAGGTCTCACGTTGAGTGGGCTCACGATCCCGGTGAAAGCAGGCTTGGTCATGGACCTGAAGCGGATGGATCGGATACTGGAAGTGAACGAGGTGAGCCGGTACGCGCTCATAGAGGCGGGCGTGACCACGGGGAAGCTCCTCTCGCACCTCAAGCGCCACCACCCCGGCCTGGAACCCCCCCTCCCCGATGCCCCGCCCTCCGTGACGGTCGCTGGAAACGTCCTGATCCACGGCTCGGGCTACCTCTCCCAGAGGTACGGCGAGTACGCGTCGATGGTGAACGGCCTGGAGGTCGTCCTTCCGAGCGGCGAGGTGGCGAGGCTGGGCTCGTGCGCGGTGTCCGGCTCCTGGTTCGCCCGCGGCCCCATCCCGGACCTCATCGGCCTGTTCCAGAGCTCCTTCGGGACCATGGGGGTCGTCACGAAGCTGGCGATCCAGCTCTTCCCGAGGCCGGCCGTCAGGGAGGTCGTGTTCGGCTTGTTGAGCGACCCGAAACTCATCCCCGGGCTGGCCTTGAACCTATCTGCTTCGAACCTCGTCGAGGACGTCCTCCTCGGTATGCAAGACAAGCCAGATTGGATGAAAGGCAATATCTTCGTCATGGCCTACGTCACTGGGGATTCCGAGGAAAGCGTGAAGCAACAGGTGAAGTCACTCAAGCGCGTGTTCCGGGAATCGCAAGCGACCCACATGGAAGCTCCCGGGAAGCTGAGGGCGGTCTACCTTGAGAAGCCGATCTTCGCCTCCAGCACGGCCGACTTCAGGAAGGGCGGCGGGTTCGAGTACGTGGGTGCCCACATACCCCTGGAGAAGATACCCGATGCCTACAACATTGGCGCCGAGATCTCGCGGCGGCACGGCATCCCGGCGACCCTCGGGTCGAGGATGATCAGCGGGACGCACAACATCGTGATGTTCTTCTCGTACTCGTTCAACAGGGCCGACCCGGCCGACGTGGAGAACGCTCGTGAGGCCCTCGATGAGACAAACCGTGTGGTGCTCGAGCTCGGCGGGATCCCGTGGAAGGGCGAGCTGGGCGCCCAGAAGCTCCTCCTCGGCAAGATGGATCCAACCTATAAGAAGCTGCTCCGCTCCATCCGAAACTTGTTGGATCCAAACAAGATCATGAACCCGGGCAACTGGGAGGAGGATGATTGAATGGCGCTCCAGGAGTTCAAGGACATCGTCCACCGCTGCTTCCGCTGCGGTTATTGCAAGTTCACGACCAACTACGACGATTTCAACTGCCCCGCGTACAAGAAGTTCCGCCTGGAATCGTACAGCACGGGGGGGAAGATGTGGCTGGTCTACGGCTTGATGAAGGGGGAGCTGGACTGGAGCCCGCACCTCTCCGAGATCATGTACTCGTGCACCACGTGCGCGAACTGCATAGAGAACTGCCGCTTCGAGAAGTTCAACAAGATCTTCGTGGACGTCATCGAGGCGGCAAGGTCGGAGGCCTTCAACAAAGGGCTCACGCCGGCGAAGCTGTTGGCGTTCGGGGAGCACGCCCGAAGGGAGCACAACCCGTATATGGAGGGGCACGCGGACCGGCTGAACTGGATCGCGGGTGGCTTCCAGAACCCCCCGGATCCCGAGGTCGCCTTCTTCGTGGGCTGCACCGCATCCTACCGGGAGCAGCAGCTGGCACGCAGCACGGCCGACGTGATGCGGAAAGCGGGCGTCAAGTTCGCGGTGTACCAGGACGAGTGGTGCTGCGGGTCGCCGCTGCTGCGAACTGGCCAAAGGGACGCGGCGCTCGAGATGGCGAACCACAACATCGACTTGTTCGAGGGCCTCGGTACGAAGAAAGTGGTCACGGCATGCGCTGGATGTTATCGGACGTTAAAAATGGATTACCCAAAGTTGACCGGCAAGGATGTCCCGTTTGAGGTGCTCCACGTTTCTGAACTCGTCAATCGACTGATCGACGAGGGCAGGATCAAGTTCGGTGCGGAACCGCCGCAACGGGTCAAGGTGACCTACCACGATCCTTGCCACCTCGGCCGGCACAGCAACTTGTACGATGCCCCACGGGAGGTGCTCAAGAAGATCCCGGGCATCGACGTTATCGAGATGGCCAAGAACAAGGGAAACGCGAGTTGCTGTGGGGCTGGTGGCGGTGTCAAGTCCGGGAATCCCGAATGGGCGGTTGAAATGGCCGGTGATCGCGTCAAGGAGGCGCTCGAGACGGGGGCGGGGACGTTGGTCACGACGTGCCCGTTCTGCGAGAGGAACTTCCGCGACGCCATCTCGAAGAACTCGGACGACGTTGACTTGCTCGACCTGGTGGAATTGGTGAACGAGCGGATGCAATAGTGCAATTTCCACCTGTCAAATCCCTCGAACGTGTAAAGACTGCGAAATCAGCATTATGTTACCTTTTTGTGTCCCAAATCGAGCGGTTCAAGTGATGCCGCTCATCTCTCCCAGGTGCAAGGTGATGCATGAGATGCCCGTCTACGCCTATGGAAAGCATACCCCCCGCATCGACCCCTCTGCGTACATCTTCCCGTCCGCTGACGTGATAGGGAACGTCCGGATCGGTGCCAAGGTGTTCGTGGGCGCCGGTGCCATCATCCGCGGCGATTACGGCGTGATCGATATCGATGACGGCTCCGCCATCGAAGAAAACGCCACTATCCACGCGAGAATGTCGCAAAAAACGACGATATGCAAGAACGTTACTATTAGCCACGCTGCGATGATCCACACTTCCACCATCCGTGATGGTGCCGTCATCGGTATGAAAGCGGTCGTGTCGGACTTCGCAGAGGTCGGCGAGAACGCGATCGTCGCCGAAGGTGCCGTCGTGCCGAGCAAGGCCCGGATCTCGCCGGGCTCCATCGCGGCCGGGGTACCCGCGGTGGAGATCGGGAAGCTGAAGCCGGAACAGATCGATTTCTGGCAAGCGGTAAAGCAGATCTACCAGGATCTCTGCCGCCAGTACCCCAAGAAGCTGCGGTTGCTCGACCCGTCAGAGTACATTGTAAAGATATGAATACGCGTGAGCTGCCGTGAAGATCGGGAACGTGGCCGTAGAGCAACTCGCTTTCCTCGCGCCGATGCGGGCGGTGAACTGCCCCTCGTTCCGCATCTTGTGCAAGCAGCACGGCGCGGGTTTGCTGTCAACGCAAACGTTCTGGTCTTGGGAAACGGACAAGTGGGAACGCCGCCTGGACGATGAATTCGCGGGTAACGACGCGCCCTTGAGCGTCCAGGTCGGGGGTAACCAGCCCGAGGCGCTCAAGCGGTCTGTCGGGTTGCTCGAGGCCCGGGCGGACGTCATCGACTTCAACGCCGGCTGCCCCCACGCGGACGCGTGCGGGAACAAGTCAGGGGCCTTCCTCCTCTTGCACCCCAACCAGCTCGAGCGCGCCGTCGCGGCCGTCGTCTCGTCGACGAACAAGCCCGTCACGGCAAAGATCCGCACGGGCTGGAGCCCCGACAAGGTCAACGTGGTCGAGGTTGCCAAGCTGCTCGAGGGCCTGGGCATAGCCGCCATCACCGTGCACGGACGCACGCGCCAGCAGCTGTTCAAGGGCTCGGCAGACTGGGGGCTCATCAAGGCGGTGAAGGAGGCCGTGCACGTTCCCGTGGTGGGGAACGGCGACGTGTCCTCGGGACGCGACGCGGGGCGCATGATGGCGGAGACGGGCTGCGATGCGGTCATGGTCGGCCGCGCCGCGAGGGGGAACCCGTTCATCTTCCGCCAGGTGAACGACTGGCTCGACCGCCGGGTCGACACGCATAGAACCGTCGGCCAATCCATCGAGGACTTCCGCGCGTTCGCCCGGTCGTACCACGCCATAGAGCACGACCGCAGCCTCACGGAGTTCAAGGACCAAGCGACCTGGTTCCTCAAGGGTCTCCGGGGGATCAAGGGCCTCCTCGTCCAGGTGCGCGGCTCGCAGGACATCCCCTCGGTCGAGCGAGCGATTGACTCGTTCTCCGCAGCAGTCCGATCGGGATAAGTATCATTCTTGTACGTAGTCGTTCAGCGGTGTGACGCCATAAGGCGCTCCGACGGCTCAAAAAGAAAGGCTATAGGCGTTCTAGAGTATTTCCACGTTGAAACAAGAGCCGCAATCCAAGTTCTTGCAGCACCATTGCAACCAGTCGGTTCCCGTGCCGTTGTAGTTCTCGAAGATCTTGAAATCCATCTCCTCGTGACATATCCCGCACGGAGGATCCCGTACCCCGAAAACGCTCGGCTCATAGGTCATTTTTCCCATATTTATAACCTCCTTTGATAGCCATTTCTTTTTACCACGACTGGACTATTGACTAGAAAACACCTATCCGGGCATTAGTATCTGCCGAAATAGGGGGATAAGCGTTTCACGGCCGTTCCCTTATTTCTTAAAGGATCGCGCGTCGAGGACGCAACCCGCATCCCGAAAGAAACCGAGCTCAAAGAATTTCCACGTTGATGAAATAATCGCAATATTCATTCTTACAGAACCACTGAACCCAATCCATACCCGTGTGGTTATAGTTCTCGTAAAGCTGGAAGTCCATGCTGAACTCGTGGCACTTGCCGCACGGGGGGCTCTTCACCTGGAAGACCGATGGATCGTGAGTTGGCCTGATCGTGTCAATTCTACCTCGCGAACCGGATTCTGGCTTTCCTATTTCCCGTTAATCCAATGAAATTCATGGTATAAGTAGTTCGCGCACGGGAGGCGGCTAGCATGGCCCGATGTTCCGCTCCAAAAGCGAACGAACCAGGGACGGGCATCACGAGCGCGAAACCGGCAAGGATTGGGATAGGAGGGATTTATTAGGGGTGATGGCGGGGGCTGGGCTGCTATTCAACCCGACGAGGACGCTTGCTGGGGCCTGTGGAACTTCGTGCGGTCGACGATGCCCAGCTGCTGCTCGATGGCGTCGTGGATGCAGTCCCTAGCCAGGTACCCGGCGATGTGCAGCGGGGAATCGTCGAGGATGGGATCCTTGTCCATGGAGGCCGAGCAAGGGAACGAGTGGTGTGCAAGGCTGATCTTCTCGTCGAGCGAGATCTTCGGGTCGTAGACCGGTTCGTTTCGGAGCTGTTGGACGATGTAATAGGAGGAGCCGCACGGCTGGGTTCGGATCACGTGGCCGTTCGCGATCTTGCCGTCCTTGATCTCGAGCTCGACGACAGGCCGGCCGACCTTGAACTCGTCCATAAACCGCCGGATGATGGATCGACTCGCGTCGTCCGGCTGCACGTCGAGGTCGCAGAACGGGCGCGGGAACGCGTGCTGGATGCCGAGGTCGGTGCACTCTTCCGCCAGCTGCTTTTGCAGGCCGAACGGGAGCCATTTCTTGTCCTCGACCGGGACGATGACCGCCGGCACTCCGTGGTCCTTAGCGAAGCGGGGGATGCCCCCGAGTATGTCCGGGTGCATACCGATGGCGACGAGCACGTCGCATCGCGGCATGGATGCCGGTAGGTAGGGGGCCGGGTCGTCGATGAAGTCCGGCAAGTCGCCCTCGACATCGTGGTAGACCTGGATGCATCCCGCGCGGCTTCCCAGCGGCAGCCTGCAGTGGTTGCACCCGTTGCCGCACGACGTGCAGAAGTTCACGTCGTTGATCAAGTGGCCCGCCACGCGCTCTGCGAAGGCGTCCATGTGAAGGATGCCGACGTTCATTGGCGATTGTACCTGCTTACCGGCATCTATTGAACTCGAGATTAAAGAACCATCGGTATGACCATTAAAACCCATAGTGCGGATTCTGGCATGTCCCATAAGCGATCGTTTTTGATGCACACGCTATGAAAAAAATACCTCGTGATTAAAGACCAATCACGTCAGACCACTCGTTAATTTTCTCGCAGCACCCTGTCCAATGCATCGGCGAAGTAC
>JAFGBX010000192.1 GCA_016932935.1 Promethearchaeota archaeon
CGGGGGACTTGCTCTGGAAGGAGGTCACGTGGCACGGCAGCTCGGACACGAGCGACTTCTCGGATGCCGACCTCCGGCTCCACGTCCAGCTCGAGCGGGCGACCGTCCACGCGTTCAAGTTCGGGTGAGGGCATCACCGTTTATTCCCACTCCCCGCGGGGTTGTCGATGGCTGCCTCGGCCTTCGCCAGCCATTCGCTGGAGAGGGCGTGGCCGGGCTCGATCTCGAGTGCGGCCCTGAACCTCGCCGCGGCCCCCTCGAACTCGCCGAGCTTGAAGAGGCATTCGCCGATCGAGAACACCGCGGCGACGTTCCTCGGTTCCACCTTGAGCGAGTCCTCGAAGCAAGAGATGGCCTCGTTCCACCGGGCGAGATCCATCAGCGTGAACGCCTTGTTGTCGATTGCCTCGTAGAAGTAGGGGAACTCGTCGATCGCCTTGTCGTACCACCCCATCGCTTCCTCGAATTCCCCCGCCTCGGCGAGCCGGTTCCCCTCGTTGAAGTGCTGCTTGGCCCTCTTGATGACCGCGTCGACGTCCTGGCGGGTCTCCTTTATGTACCTCTTGAAGTCCGTCATCTTGAGGTAGACGTGGAAGCCCTCGAGATCCTCGGGGACGAGGTCGCGGTGCCCCAGGTACCTCGACTTCAACTGCGGTTCGAACGGCGAGTGCCACACGAAGACCTCGAGCCCGTCGATGTCGGCCTCGACCGGTTCACGGTCAAGCGGGTGGTAGCTCTTCAAGTGGTGTATCTGTTCCCCGTTGGCGAACGAGTCGATCCTCAAAATCTGGTAGACGTAGAACTTGCCATCAACGAGGTCGTAATATAAATCCCCCTCTCGCGGCGTTTGGATTGCTTTATCACCCAGCTCCTTGTCCTTTTTCGCCATGTCGGTCACGACAGCCATCATCTCGCTCTGCTTCGATCCCCCGGCCGTTACCCGCCTTCCTTGAAGAAAAGCCGCTGCGGGTTCCGGTAAAACACGCCATCGACTACCTCTTCGACGTCTTCGCGAAGGACGGTTCCTCTTTCCACGCATTTTTCCATCGATGCCTTCACGACCTGCTTGAGCACCAGCAGCGCTCCCGCGGATCCCTCGACGCAGGCGCAGTCCCCGCCGAAGGCGATCACCTTGTGTCCGAGCCCCTCCGCGATGGCACGCGTCAAGAACGCGGCCGCGGCATCTCGCGAGAGCGCCTGAAGCCAGGCCATCTCCGCGTGGGCGTTAGCGTGGCGCTTGACGATGTCGATGGTCTCGTCGATCCACGGATACCCGCAGTGCAAGAGCGTGAAGTCCAGCGCGGGGTAAGCCTCTATCAATGGTTCGATGTTCTTCGGGTGGGAACCCGGCATGATGGCGGTGCCCGTGTGGAACTGCAGCGGGATGCCCGTCCCCTCGACCCGTGCGAGGACGTGGTGCATCACGACGTCGCCGAAGGCGAGGCGATCCCGCTCCGCGGTCTCGCGGAACGGCCTCCCGAAGGCCCTCTTCGCCGCCTCCCATTTCCTGGTTGCCGGTGCCGCGTCCATCGCGGCGCCGAAGTCGATCGCCCTCTCGTACGCGGTGGCGCACTTGTACGACGCGACCTTTCCCTTCGACCAGTCGAGGATCGCGTCCACGCAGTCGAGGAACCCACCGAACGTCGACGGGGGCGCCGGTATCGCCTCCAACTCGCCGGCGGCGAGCCTCATGAGGCACGTGCCGGGGCTCCACGCGGCGGGATCGAACCCGAAGAGCAATGAGTTGATGCGCATCGCGGGCCTGTACATGGCCGGGTCGAACTCCGCGGCCATGCCTGGGCCAAAGCCCATTGAGTGTTGCGGGACGTCGCAGATGACCCGCTCGACGTTGAGCCCCCGCAGGACGCGTTCGCGGTAGCCGGCCTCCGCGTAGGATCTCGCGATTGCACGGTTGAGCGCCTTGAACCCGTCCTCGGTGATCCGCTTGACGGAGGCGCCGTGCAAGTGCTGGATGCCGGCGTCGAGCACGTCCACGAACTCGTGCTCGCGGTAGCCGTCGACGAACCGCTGGAGCCCTGGGAAGTCCATCGCTCGCAGCTCCGGGTACCTGGTGAACTGCACCAGGCTACCAGCGAGGCCCGGGTGGAAATCGAAGAACCCGACGTAGCCACGGGGGAGCACGGCGAAGAGATCCGCCCCTTCATCGACGATGGTCGCGGCATCGGAGAAGTGCTCGTGCGTGTCGACGATCTTGGCGTTCTCGACCGCCTCGTCTATGACCCGGTCGGGCATGATGTGCATCTCGGCAACCCGGGTCTTCCCGTTATTAAGTTGTTTGCGTTTTGCAGCTAACCGATGTGGTATATGAAACGCCGTTCCTTCGATACTTCCAGATGCGCCGTGATCGACGAGTTCGTGGACCTGTTCTGGAAGCACCGGGATCGCAGCGATCCCCGCCCCGTCGTCGCCGGCTACGGGCACCAGTTCTTTCCCGAGGAGCTCGTCGCCGCGTGCGGCCTGGATCCCGTCAACCTCCTGGTGGGTGGCAGCGAGGAATGGCAGACCCGCGGCATGGACTACCTCACGCCGACGTCGTGCGTGTTCTCCCGCCAGATGATCGGCCTCCTGGAAGCGGCGCGCGACGGCCGGCACGGCCTGCCCCCCGTCAAGGCTATGATCCACTCGAACTTCTGCAGCGGGGACTGGCACTCGATGGAGGCCATCCACCGGTACTTCGGCGTGGACGCGCTCACGATCGCGGTGCCCTACAAGGCCACGGCACGGGCACTGGCGCTGCTCGCCGGCAATCTGCGTCGCCTTGCGGGCGAGCTCGCCGCCCTCGCCGGCTCGGGCGTCGACGAGGGCCTGTTGTCCAGGTCCATCGAGCAAGCCCGGCGCTTGCAGAACGCGGCTTCGCGCTACGCGCGCCTCCCGGTCGCTGGCGACCGCAAGTTGCGGGATTACTACGAGATCGCCCTGGCCCCCTGGGAGCAGCGCGTGGAGGTGGCCAACCGCCTGGTCGAGACCCGCGGCCGTGAGGCGGGCGGGTCGGGGGCGCTGCCCCTCAACATCGTGCTCACGGGGTCGCCCGTGCTGGTAGGCGACAAGTTCTCGTCGCTGCTGGATGCCCTCGACGTGCCCGTCCGCTTCTACGACTTCCACTTCGCCGACCAGCTAGGGCTCAAGCGCGTCCCGGCCGGCCCTGGCGACCTCGTCGCGCTCAAGAGGCACGTCGACTTCACCGACCCGTTCCAGGTCCTGGCAGCATACTACCTCGAGGTCGCCGCGCCGGAACGCATGGTGCAGGGCGTGGTCGACCACCTCAACGAGAGGGTGCGCGCCATCGTGGACTACGTGCGGTTCCTGCCCGACGACCAGGCCATCGACGGCGTGGTTTCGCACGTGCTCAAGTTCTGCGACGTCTACGGCACGGACCGGACGCCGTTCAAGGCCCGGGTGCAAGACATCCACGGCATCCCCGTGCTGGACATCGAACGAGATTATTCCGCATCGTCCACGGGCCAGATCACCACGCGCATCGAAGCGTTCAAGGAAATGCTCGTGGCGCGCAAGAAGCACGCCGACGTGCTGGAGTGAGCGACCCATGCCCAGGAACATGGCCTCCGACACCATCGACTTCCCCAGCTACCTGCAGATGTCCGTCGACTTCTTTTCAGCACCCGCCATCATCGAAGAAGCACGCAAGAGCCGGAAGATCGGCGGGTTGACCTTCCCGTTCGCCGAATTGCTCATCGCGGGCGGCGTCGTGCCCATCTTCGTGCCGCGCCTCAATAAGGGAAGGCGATACGACGTGATCAACGCGGCGATCGCGGCGAGGAACGCGCTCGGCATGAGGAACATAGCCCGCGGCCTCGATTTCCTCAGGTCGGTCGACGGCTCGGGGACGGTCATCAACGTCGCCGGCGGCATCATCAACGACATCATCTCCAGCCTCAACGAGACCTACGAGGACGCCGCCAAGGACGCCATCAACACCGGCACGCCCATCGACCACTGCTACGGGGCGCGGGCGCTGTTCGGCCTGTACAAGAAGCTCGGGCACCTCATCGACGTGAACCTGGGCATCGACTTGCGCTGCTCTGTCTTCTTCAACTACCACGAGAGCCTCGAGATCAACAAGTTCGTGAAGAACAACTACATCCTCGACATGCCGTACGAGGACTCGGCAGCGGGCCTCGATTTCTACGAGCAAGAGGTCTGGGACTTCTTGCGCTTCCAGGAGAAGGCGACGGGGAGGCGCTTCGACGAGGCCAAGTTCCGCAACGTGCTCGAGGACGCCAACGCGGCGAAGGAACTCATCAAGGGGGTCTTCCTCGACATCGCGCCCGGCGACGTCCTGCCGTGCTCGCCGGCCACGTTCAGCGTGCTCAACAGCCTGCTCGTGTACTCGCAGATAGACTACAACTCGCGGCTCCAGCGCTACGTCGAGGGGCTCAAGGCCCTGGTGCAGGAGATGCACGACCGGGTCGACCAGCCGTCGAAGCGATTCGACGCGACGGGGCGGCCCAGGTTGATATACACGCCCATGTTCGGAGGGTTCGAGCCGGAGATCGCCCAGTATGCCGACGAGATCGGTGCCCGCGTCTATTACCCCGACTGGGTCATCTACGGGGCCTGCGAGCCCGTGAAGACCACGGGTAACCTCGTGCGCAACTACGCGGAGGGCCTGATGCGCTTCCAGCACGGCTTCGGATTCAACAACGAGGAGATGGCAAATAACATCGTCAGCGTCGCCCGGCGGATGAAGGCCGACGGCATCATCTTCTGCGAGGTCTTCGGGTGCCGCTCCATGTGCACGGGGCATCGCATGTTGAAGGATCTCATCCGGCATGACGGGCTGGAGCTGCCCGTGAACGTGATCACGTTCAACAACATCGGCGACTCGATCGGCCAGGTCAAGACCCGCGTGTCGGCCATGGTCGAGATGCTGAAGGGGAGATGATAGGGCAGGGGATATGCAATCCCGGTGGCGCATTTAAATAGGCGATCCATCTTGGATTCACTCGATCCATGATCGTTGAGAAACCGTTTTTTCCACGGGGGAACGCCTACCATTTCACGTTGGTCTTCCTCATCGTGTTCATCATCCTCCTTGTTCTCGTCTTCGGCAACTCGATGATCATGTTCCAGGCAGGCTCGATCCCTGGGCTCTCGCTCGGCTTGTTCGTTCCCTTGTTAATGGCCATGCCCCTCGGGCTGTTACATTTGATGTGGTCGATGCCTCGCGCCACACAGAAAAATTTCTCCTATTCGAGCGCCCGGGCAAACCTCGCGCGGGTGGGAGTGCTGATAATCACCTTCACCACGGTCGGGGCCATCGCCCTTCAAAGCCATGCGTACGTGCTCGCCCAGCCGACACCTTCCGAATCACATCTCTACCTCGAGGGCGGCTTCACGATGCACGCGAACTCGAGCACGCTCCCCACGGTCACGACACGGACGTGGGAAATCCAGAAAGGGGAGGTCGACGACCTCATGGTGCATGTCGAGGGCATCGCCACGGCACCTTGCGGCACCGACGCGACAATCGACTTCAGCGTTGGAATCACGTTCAACAGCGGGGCAGTATGGATCTATCCGGAGAGGCGCTCTTCTACGGGTCAGGCGCATTGCGGCGACGGCGACCAGAGCAAGGCTGCACTCGAGTTGAAATGGTCGGGATTCCCGATAGACGAGATGGAGAACGTGTCGATCACGCTAACGATGTTCCCCCACCCGGAGAACGCGGATACCTTCTTAACCGTGACGATCGACAAGATCAATGACGTGAACCTCTTGTACTGGAACAAGCAAGACTCGAGCTGGGTATTCGGCTCTACTGCCGTGATGTCATTGGGGTACGCGGGTTTCGCGACGATCATCCTCGCGACCGGCCTGAACCGGCTGCGATCTTGGCAGAAGAACGACGTGCGGCTCTTCAAGGAATCGGTTAAGGTGTGGAGCAGGGACGACCCGTGAATTGAAGAGAAGGTGATCTGGGGAGAATAACTCATGGCCACCAAGACGGGCGTTTCAAGATTCCTGCTATCGGCTAGCCTCATCCTGGTTGCAGCCTTGTTCCTCGTGATACTCGGCACCTCACCGATTCCCCGCCAACCCGTTCACGACGTGGCGTATGTCGTCGGGGCGGTGATGATCTACGCGGGCATGTTGGTGCTGGTCGTCCTGGCCCGGCGAGCCGAAGCGCCGTACCGGAAACCCGTTTTCAAGCCGTCGCTGGCCAAGGACCTACGGAGGAGGAACGAGCTGCAAGTGCTTCTCTTCACGGTCTCCCTCGGGACGTCCCTGGTCGCGGGCATCTGCATGTACCTGGTGCTCCGGGCGATCACGAGGTCGTTTGAAACGCCCTTACTCCCCGTCGTGCATCCCGACAACCTGATCTTCGTGACGATTGGCTGCTTCTTGGCCAGCGTGTTCTCCTTCACGGCTGGTGCGGCCGTGCACGCGACGATCGCCGGGGCCAGGAAGGCATACCACGGGCAGTTCATGGCGGAGCACCAGGCATCGCAGCCCCCGTCCCACCTGGCGTGCCTGCTCTCCGTCCATGACAAGGAGAGCCGGATCTTGAACATCATCGCCTTCTTGATCGCCCTGGCGCTGGCAATCACTAACATCCTCGTGCTTTTGTTCGACGGGAGCGACCTCTTGTACCATAACGCAACTGGCGGGCTTGCCAGCATTGGCATGTTCCTCTTGAGCTTGTGGGGAATGCTCTTCGGCCTCATGCACCTGGCTCACTCGCTCCCGCCCAAGGAAGCGAAAGCTACCCCCTCCCCTTCGATGCAAGTTCCAGGTACAGCAACGTCCCGAGTCCCGCTCCCGCTCGTGAGAGGCAACGCGAACCGGGTCATCGTTCTCGTGATCGTCTTTTCACTCGTCGGGGCCATCGGGACGCAGTATTCCGCGTACGTATTCAGCCAGGCAACCCCCGCAGACGAGGACCTGTACATCTTGAAGGAGCACGCGGTGGTGGCTAACTCGACCTCGTTACCCACGAACGCCTCGGTCACGTGTGCACTGCCCGGGCATGGCATCGACGACGTCAAGGTCGTCTTGCGCGGGCGCGCCATCGCGCCTTGTTACTTGACAGCGACCATCACTTGTACGTTCCGGTTCTACAACGGAACCATCCAGCTCGGTGAAAGTTACACCCGCACGGCTTCGGATGGGGCAAGCTGCACGGGCTCCACGCAGAGCGAGGCTTCGTTTAGTAGCACGTACAACGGTTTTCCCGTCATGCAACTCGACAACATCACCATCGGCATCACCCTCCTCTCTTGTTTGAACAATTCCGATGCACGCGTGGTGATCACGGTCTACAAGATGAACGATGCCAACCGCTTGTTCCTCGAACGGGAGAGCGTCGGGTTCATGTGCGGGGCCACGATGATCACGGGCTGGTTCTACGTGCTCGTGGCCGTGACGACATTCCTCTCACGGGACCGGCGCCGCCGCGCGTGGCAAGATGAGGTCTTATACCGAAACCCGGGCGCAGCTGGAGGGGATGGCACACGGGTGCCTTGACAAGGCGATCCCGGTGTCAAATTAATAAGTGGACACTCGCAAAAAAACCAAGAGAATCGAGCATGGTGGTTGCACGAGATGGCCTCGGGATATAATCCGAATGAACGGCTGTTTTGCTTCGCGTTGGTGCTGGTCACGATCGCGATATTCGTTCTGATATTCGGCGTTGGCCAGGAACTCCCGCGGGAGCCCATCCACGATGTCATCTACGCGATCGGGGTCGGGATGGTGTACACGGCAATCGGCCTCATGGTGTTCCAGGCGAGGCGGAGGGAAGCCGAGTATCGCAAGCCCGTGGACGATCCCGCCATCGCCCGGAAGCTCACGTCGAAGACGATCCTCGAGGCATTCCTCTTCACGGCGGCGCTCGCCACGTCCATCTACGCGGTGGTGGGGATCTACGTCATGCTTCACGCGGTTCCGATATTCGGCGGGAGCCCGCCCGCGAGCGACGTGGACGAGGGGATGTACGTCCTCCCCGCCATGTTGTGCTTTTTCGTCGCCTTTTTCACGTTCCTGGCCGGCGCGGGCGTGCATACCTCGATCGCGGAGCTGCGGCGCAAGTACCACACGAGCAACCGCCCCCCGGCGTGCGTGCCGTCTGCACCCCTCGCGGGCGAGCGGCCATTCCCTGCCGTGACGAAGCCGCTCGCGACACCACGCGCCGGCAGGTCGACGGTCAACATCCTCGCGTTCTCCCTCTCGGCGGGGTTGGCCATCGTCGCGATTCTCTTGATCCTGTCCTTGGACGAGAAGCTCAAGTACCACGACTTCTCGGAGGGCATGATGACGGTCGTCGTCGGGCTGGTTCCTATCTTCGGAATGCTGGTTGGCCTGATGCACTTGTTGCATTCCCTCCCCCCGAAGTCGCAAGCCAATACCCCTCACTCGACTGCCCGTGCGAACCTCGCACGCGTGGGCGCGTTGATCGCCATATTCGCCGTCGTCGGGGGCTTGGGGTTTCAGAACGAATCGTACGTCCTTTCACAGCCCACGCCCTCCGAGTCGGATCTCTATCTCACGCACGGTTTCTTGATGCACGCGAACTCGAGCACCATACCCACCGTTTTAACCCGCACGTGGGACATTCCGGACGGGCAAGTCGATGACATCGAGGTGCACGTGGATGGCATTGCCACCGCACCGTGCGGTAACTTCGCCGTCATCAACTATAGCATCGCGTTCTCCTGCAACGGCTCCATTCCCCTCGGGCCACCCTACGCCAGGTATTCCACGAACGCGTCTGATTGCGACGGCGGCGTCCCGAGCAAGGTCACGCTCGGCTGGGAATGGTGGGGGTTCCCGGTCGCGTCGATGGACAACGTTTCCTTGACGATGACGCTGTACCCGCACCCCGCGAACACGGGCGCCCTCTTGAACGTGACCATCTACAAAATAAACAAGCTCAACCTCTTGCACTGGGACAAATTCGACGTGATCTTCATGTACGGCGCCGTCACGTTCGCTGGCTGGTTCTATGCTGCAGTGGGGACGCTCTCCCTGCTCGTCGGCTTGAAGCGGCTCCGGGACTGGAAAAACGAGTACCTCTCGTGGTATTGGGGCTCGACGAGGGTGTGGGCGCGCGACGCCACGGATCGGGACGACGACCAAGGGGCCAGTTGAAGCACGCCAGACGGGCTTGGTTAGGCCCTCTCCTTGAAGTCCTCGTCCCCGCGCAAGTCGGGCTCGAAGCTCTTGCAGATCGCCTCGGGGTTGGCGGTCTTGTCCTTGAGCAGGCATCGCGGCTTCTCGTACTTGATGCAGATCTTGCACTTGTACCTGTGCGAGTCGAGCCGCTCCTTGATCCTGGCCACCTCCTCGGGCTGGTTGCCGGAACGGATCCGCGAGCGCACGGCCTCGTACGGGACGCCGGCCATCTTGCAGAAGACGGTCGTGGAGGCCGGCGGATCCCAGCCGTTGTACTCGTAGCGCGGGTCGGGCGGCGGGGCTTGCGGCTTGGCGTTCTTCATGGTCTCGTGGTACACGTCGAGGAAGTCGCCGTAGATGTCGATCTTCTCGGAGTCCTCCGCCGCGGGGACGGCCACCGACAACCCGCAGGCCGAGCACGCGACGGTGACCGTCCCCTTCGCCCGCTCCTTGCGGAACGCGGGCATGGCGAGCGAGCGGCGTCCGCACTTGGGGCATTTCCATGGTTCGGACATGAGTTGACCTTGTTCAATGAGGCCTCCGGCGCGTATAAAGTGGCGGTTCCCGTTCGTTGCGGGGGCGGCCCGGTAGAAGTTTATCTCGGATCGTGGACATGGCTAGGATCGAGGACATCGAACTCGCAACGGTCTGTTTGAGCATGACAGCAACCAGCGCAGCGCTCTCCAACCTCGTTTCCATGGTCATCTCGCTCGTGACCAACGTCGCGGCGACGGCGTTGCTCCTCCGGGCTTACAAGGCTTGGAAGTTCAAGCCATTGCTCGCAGCGGTTATTGGTTTTCTCTTCCTCGTCGCGAGCCCTGCATTCGACATCTCGTGCCGGTTCCAGCCGCCAACCGCTGGTGAATGGGTCGGCCACCTCATGCGCATCAGCGGGATGGTTTTCTACGTCGGCTCCTACCTGGTGCTCTACGGCTTGCTGTCGACGCAGCCTAGACCCCCCGTCGCGCGCCTCCTCGCGTACGCCTTCGTCTACGGGGCGATGTGCCTGGCCTACCTGCTTCCGGAGTGGAACCTCGCGGTGTACGACCCGCTCACGGGGATGTGGTACACGAACCCGCTCAACTACGTCGTCTTCGGCGCCTTGATGGCGCTCACGGTCCTGCCCACCATCGACATCCTTGCCCTCACCATCCGCCGCCTCCGGGCGCCCTTCATGAACGAGCGCTCCCGCGGAGCGGTTCTCCTCCTGCTCGCGGGCGTGTTCCTGCCCATGTTCGGATCCTCGGTTCCGTACCTCCTCCCCATCGAAGGGTTCCCTTCCATCATCGTCGCGAACATCACGCTCGCGGTCGGGTTCGTCCTTTTCGCGTCGTCCCTCGCCATCGACCCTCTCGTGCTGGCCTTCTCGAAAGCAGTCCTCAACCAGGTGGTCATGACGCGTGCCGACAAGGGCGACCTCGTCATCGCCGGGTACTCGTGGACGCGGCAGCAAACCGAGGTCATCCTGTCCACGCAGCTGCTGACGGCCATCACGAAGATCCTCGAGACCCAGATAGACGCGGGCGGCGGGAAGAAGGAGCTGCAAGACGTGCACCTGGACCAGATGGACGTGCTCATCGAGAAGAACCAGCGGTTCACGGCCTACCTGATCGTGAAGGGTTCGGACGCGATCTGCCGCATCGGCCTCAAGCGGCTGCTCGCCCGGTTCGACGAGCTGTATGGCGGCCGGGAGGGCATCAAGGCGCACGAGATGGTCGGGGAAGAAGAGTTCCTGCCGTTGATCCAGGGCATCTTCACGTTCGTGGCGACGCCCGCGCCCGTCCCGCCACGCGCGGGCCGAGACAGTCGTGACAATTCGCAAAAAAGTTGGACAAATGTGGACACCAGCACTGGAAGCCACGCCAACCAGCCGGGGCGCATTCCTGGC
>JAFGBX010000193.1 GCA_016932935.1 Promethearchaeota archaeon
ACAAGGTATTGTCCCTCGCCGTCCCTAAAAGGAGGCCGATCGTGCTGCACGTGCGCAACGCGGGGCCGGGAGACGCGGATCGCGGCCATCCCGACCACGCGTACAGCGAGCCGGATGGGGCGGTGAGGGCGGTGCTAGACAGGCTCGACGCCCACGACGTCTCCCCCTCGAACGTCTTGTTCCACTGCTATTCCGGCCCTGCGGGCATGAACGACGAGCTCGTGCGCAAGGGGTTCTGGTTTTCCGTGCCCAGCTCGGCCTTCGGCGTCGCTCGTTGGAATGGCGTGTCGAAGACGCTCCCGATCGACCTCCTCGTGACCGAGACCGACTCGCCGTTCCAGCACCCGGCGTCCATGGAACCGATCAACACCCCCGCGAATGCACGGTACTCGGTCGCGGCGATCGCGCACGCGAGGAACATGGCACAAGGTGTCGTGGCCAAGAGGACGGTCGAGAACGCGAGCGCTTTCTTCGGAATCGATTGACCTGGAACGTCGTGTGCCCGTGCCTATATAGGGTGCGGCACTCCAGAGATCCCAAGGTGGCCCAGATGACCGTGCTATGTTCCACAAGCCTTCCCCCTGGTTTCAAGCTGTCCGGCATCACCCGCGTCATCTCCGACACGCACTTCGGCCACGACCACATGCTTAAGTATTCCAGGGTTCGGCTCGCCATCTCGAGGGCCCGGATCAGCAACATCCACGACCTCGATGGGGTCGAGTGGGTCGCGGGTGACGAGGATCCGCGAGTGGGTGAGGTTACCAGAGATGACTTCGACAACTACTGGAAGGTCGACGAGATGATCGTGTCCCGATGGAAGGGCACCGTGAAGGGCGTGAACGACCTCGTGATCCATCTAGGGGACTTCGCGAGCGACGACGTGCCGGAACAAGAGATCCTGGCGAAGAGCAGGTCACTCCGCGGCAGAAAGCTGCTCGTGAAGGGGAACCACGACCCGGGGGACACGAGCGTGTTCGAGCGCTGCGGCTGGCACGTGATTACCAAGCCCACGCTCGCCGTCGCCGGCCTGTGCATCGAGCTGGATCTGGACAGGTTCAAGTACCCGCCCCGCGACGTCGGTTGCATCGTTGCGGACATCGAAGGGACGCGCGTGATGTTTTCCCACGTGCCGGCTTTTTATGACCCCTCGCTATACGAGGAACTGCCCCAAGACCAGACGCGCTTTCGCGACACCTGCAGCGTCCTCCAGGACATCTTCACGCGATGCGAGTGCGCGATCAACATCCATGGCCACATCCACGGCCGGAGGCCTCCCGAGCGCAGCGTCAACGCGTCAGTGGAGCGCATCAACTTCACCCCCGCGACGATTCGAGACTTGATCCGGTCGTACGAGGCCGGTTCCACCTGAGAAAGAAGGTAGGAGGGCGGTTAGAACTGCTTCCTCTCGAACACCAGCAGCGCGACGACGAACATGGCGACAGCGACGGCCGCCCCGATGACCATGGAAATCACGAACGGGTCGACCGGGAAGGTGATGCCGAACTCGAGTTCCATTATCTGCGAGATGAGGGGGATCACGAGCGTGAGGATGGCGCTGGCCTGATTGCCCACGTATAACGAGAGCAGCGCCGACGCGGCGACGGATCTCATGGCGATGCCGAACAGCGTCCCGAACGAGCACGTGATGCCAAGTGCGAAGAACGCGGTTATCATGGACTTGGTCATCTCCTCGATGATGTACTCATCTATGGTGGTGTGGCGAATCGTGTCTATGATCAAGCTAGTGCAAATCGCGATGTAGATCGCCGCGATCAAGCACAGGTAGACGGCAACGTACTTCGCGATGATGATGTTGCGACGCTTGACCGGCCGGATGAGGAACAAGTCGTAGACGTGCTTGTTCATCTCGCTCGTGATGGACGTCGACAGCATGACCGAGCCAAGGGCGCCCGCGATGCTGGTCGCGAGGACGGTGGTGAAATACGTGAGAATGCCACTGAAGCTGGTGTCCGTCAAGAAATTCATCACGATCGTGAGCGCGGGCAAGCCGATCAGGAGGATGATCGTGATCTTGGACTTGACGAACCCTTGCAGCTCGTCGAGCAGTAACAATTTCAAGCTCATGGTTTTCTCTCCCCTCCTATTAGCTGCAAGTACACGTCGTCGAGCGTCGGCCGCACGAGGTTGTAGTTACGCACCCTGCAGCCTTGCTCGACGAGCCGCGCCATGAGGCGCGCCATCGACGAGTCGAGGTCGTTCCCCCGCTTCAAGAGAACCCGCTGCGCCCCGTCCTCGGTCATCGACACGTCCTCGACCATATCCAGGCCGGAGACGTCCGAAAGGGCTGGCGCGCCGTCCGCGTACACGACCTCCACGACATCTCGCGTCCGGTATTCCTCGCGCATCTCCTTGGGCGGCCCGATCTTGATGATCTGCCCGTTGTTGAGCACGGCGATCGTGTTGCAGACTCCCTCCAAGTCGCTCAAGATGTGGGTCGAGAAGAAGATGGTCTTGCCAGCCTTCTTAGCCACTTGCTGGAACACGCTTTTCAAGTGGTGCCGTGCCAGCGGGTCGAGGCCGGTCATCGGTTCGTCAAGCACGAGAAATTCCGGGTCGTGCAGCAAGGCCTGGGCAAGGAGCAACTTCTGCTGCATGCCCCCCGAAAGCTTCCTGATGTGCTTGTATCGGACGTTCTCGAGCGTGACGAGCTCGAGCACGCCGGGGATGCGCTCACGCACCTCCCCCTTGTTCATACCCGAAAGGCGACCGAAGGTCATAAGCGCATGGTCAACCGTCCGCCATTCCTGGAAGCCCACGTCTTGCGGGAGGTACCCGAGCATCCGATGGAAGCCGTTGCTGCCGTAATCGAGCGGGTTGCCGTTGATGAGGATGGAACCCGCGAAGTCTCGTATCAAGCCGACGAGGATCTTGATCGTGGTCGTTTTTCCTGCGCCGTTCGGGCCGACATAGCCGAAGATCTCACCCTTCTTGATCTCGAACGAGATGCACTTCAAGGCTTTCGTTTCTTTGTACGATTTTTCTATGTTTTCGAATCTCACGAGCGATGTGCTCAAAGCGTTCACCATCAAATGATTCTTGTTCGCGTGGATGAAAAAAATCCGAAAATAAAAAGATGTTAGACAAAAATCTTAGATACGATTGTCAAATCCATTCTTCAAACATCCAAGAAATGCCCGTTAGGCTGTAATGCAACGCACTCCGCAGCGGAATAATCTACCCTGGCAATCTTAATAGGGACAGTCGTGACAATTCGCAAAAAAGTTGGACAAATGTGGACACCAGCACTGGAAGCCACGCCAACCAGCCGGGGCGCATTCCTGGC
>JAFGBX010000194.1 GCA_016932935.1 Promethearchaeota archaeon
CGGTCGCCAGGCTGCTCAAGGCCAAGGGACAGGCCCGCATCCAGCACAGGCTCGCGGCCCGTGCGCTCAACGGCCTCGCCGAGCGTTTCCCAGGGTCGTTCGAGATGGAATGCGAGTGCCCGCTCGCGCTCGATCTCGGTTGCGGCCTCGGTTTCACGTCGGACGTCCTCATCGAGGCCGGCTTCACGGCGGTCGGCGTCGACGTGCTCGTGGACATGCTCTCGGCCTCGGGGGCGCGCGGCGCCGTGGCGGCGAACGCGGGACGGGCTCGGTACCACCGCGCGATGGCCACCGCGACTGCGCTGCCCTTCCGCGACGCGACGTTCGCGCTCGCCGCGTCGGTCTCGGCCGTGCAGTGGTTGTCCGCGCCCGGCGAGCTGCAGGCCCTGTCCGGCGAGCTGGCCAGGACGTGCAAGCCCGGCGCGTGCATCGCCATCCAGCACTACCCGCGGTCGAGCTCGGAGATGGTGGAGCTTGGCAGCGCGATCAAGCGTGGAGGATTCAATGGCGGGATCCTGGTCGACAACCCCGAAAACCCCCGGAAACGCAAGGTGTTCCTCCTGGCGAGGAAGGGCGGCTGAGTGGATGGCTCGTTCGGGCCGGTGGCGGAGTTGTGGGAAGAGTTAAATATTTATAAGCATATCTTTAACGCAGATTCCCCAACCGCGTTTGGCGAACTCCAGATCGTTCAAGGGCGAGGCGCACACGTGAAGCCCGCCTCGGACAGCCTCGATCCGGGGGCACCCAATTAAAAGGACGAAGCTTGGCGAATTGTGGTACAGCAGAAGCGTCCCGCGGCGGGAGGAATGGTGCAGAAGATGTCTGTTACGAGAAAGGACGCGAATCAATTAAAACGGGGAAATTACCTTTTAGTGGACGGGGAGGTCTGCCGGATCACCTCGGAACCCCAACATTCCAAGGCAGGAAAGCACGGGCACGCCAAGATGCGGTTCGACGCGGAGAACATGTTCACGGGAAAGAAGTCGAGCGTGGTGATGCCCGCGGGCGACACCGTCGAGGTTCCCAACATCGAGAAGCGCACGGCACAGGTCATTTCAAAGTCATCGGACTCCGTTACGCTCATGGACTCCGAATCGTTCGAGAACTTCGAGACGGGCCTTCCGACCGACGAGGACATCAAGGCGAGGATAGCGACGGAGCAGAACGTCGAGTATTGGATCGTGATGGGCAAGAAGATCATCCAGCGCATCATCAACGAATAACTCGTTCAAGCTTTCCTTCCGAGGAACCTTTTTCTTTCATTCCAGCGAGCCTGCCCACGGCCGGTCACCGGGCGGGGCGGCGCATCCAGCCCAGCCGGTTAATACCTTAAAAAGCCCGGGCGGCGAGAGTATTCGCGATTGAACCATCACTAGTCGGGGAAACACGCGCGCATGACCGACGTTCCGAGCCACTGCATTGGCCTTGCCTACCACAACAAGGCGATGGACCTGAACTCCTGGGCGATCAACGTCAACGAGGAGCTGCTGGCGACCAGCGAGGAGGGCCGTGCCCGTCTCGTCGAAACCCAGCATAAGTTCCTGGCCGACGTCGACACGGCGCTGAAGCGCCACTCGCACCTGTCGTTCGGCCGCGCCGCCATTAGGCTGTACCAGGGCGTGCCGGGATCGCCTGCCGCAGCGGCAGGCCCGGTCGGCCAGGCCCTCTTCTTCCCGCTGAAGATCCGCGGAGACGACCTGGCTTGCACCCTCCTCACCGCGGACACCGAGCCGCTCGACCACCGGCGCGTCATCCCCTCCATGGAGAGGATCCAGGGGCGCCTCGACGAGGTGCGCCGCGTGGCGCTCGTCCGGGGCATCAACTTCGTGCAGCAAGAGGCCATCCTCCAGCGCTATGCGAACCGGTTCCTGCAGCTGGCCGAGGCGGACTACGCCGAGGAACGATGGAACGCCAGCAAGCACGCCAGCACGCAGCCGTCTACAACAGTGACCGTCGACCTGCCGCCCGCGCCCGAGCGGCCGGAGTGGATGCGGGTCGCCACGTACCGCATGCCCTGGCGCGTCGACACCAAGACGGGCGACTTCGTCCCTTCGGTCGACGACGCTTCACAAGAGATCGAAACGCTATCCGCCTTGGATGACGAGTACCTTATCCAGTTCAACATCGTCTGCCCGGCGCTCCCGATCGTGCCGAGGCTGCTCGAGACCGTCGTCTCTCGACTCAACAAGCTATGGGTCGACATCCTACCTGCCTTCGTGCCGGGGTGGAAGCACGACCTCGTGCAAGCGCTGGTAGGCAAGGCGATGGCCGAGGTCGACGCTGCTTCCTATTCGATCCTGACGCCGCCATGCACGATCGAGCGCGAGCTCCTCGAGAAGACGAGCGAGCACGTGAAGGGGTTCGACGAGTACGCCAGCGGCCTCGAGGCCAGGTTCCGAGACCTCAAGTCCCAACCCACCGATGCCAACATCTTTAACGCGATGCTCGAGGGCTTCAAGACCACCGTGGGCAAGTCGCCCGCCATCGAGCTGCTGGCCGGCGCGATCAAGGCCGCGCACGCGGCGTCGCTCTCGTCCACGATCGTGCCGGGGATGGACGCGGACTCTTCCGTGGCCGAGGGCACCCTCCTCCAGGTCAAGCGGGGCATCGCAGGCATCCAGCCAGCGCTCGTGCAGGCGATCGTCGGGGAGATCGCGCGCTCCATCGTGGTGCGAGCGGCGGCCAGACTCGACGAGCGGCTTCTCAAGGACGTGCTCCAGAACGAGAAGGGCATCGTGAAGGAGATCGGGACGTCCGTGCTCAAGGCCGCCAGCCAGGCCTTCTTGCAGCGGCAGGTCGAGCGCCTCGACGATCCTGGCGCGGCAGGGATCCCGATCGTCGACCCACTAACCTTCAAGGGTGATTACAAGGCCGCGGTGCAATCGTGCCTCGCCGGCTTCAAGATCGACATCGGCCAGCTCATCCAGCTCGCCGCGGAGCTCCTTGACGAGGCACAGCGAGATGTTATCGCCCCGTACCTTCAGAAGTTCCTCGCGCTGAAGCGAGACGTGGTGTTCCTCAAGGAGTTCCTCTTGAAGGCGGACGTGCTCAACAAGTTCCTCGAGAAGCACTACGAGCACTTCTACGACCCGAAGAGCTTCGGCAAGCTGCTCGGGGATTGGGTCTCGGGCGAGGTCACCCAGCTCCCCGTCGAGTGGGGCTCGCTCCTCGGCAACTGGTTCGCCGCGTTCACGAACGTGTTCCAGATCCAGCACGCCCAGAAGCCCCTGACTCGCTCGGAGATCATGCAGAAGTTCTACGAGTTCACGAGGATCGTCGCAGACGAGCAGAACACGTTTGACAACACGTTCGCCATCATGTCCAGCTTCGCCGGGACGCTCACCGATTCCAAGGACAAGAAAGCGCTCACCGAGTACTTGAAGCGCTTCGAGCAGAGCCAGGCGTTCCAGGGCAAGTTCCCCTCGTACCTCGAGGGCAAGATCGCCAACGCGCTCGACGAGGTCGAGGCAGGGGACTTGGACGTCAAGATGGAGGATCCGGCAGCTTTGTCCGCCGCCATCGTGCGACGGGTCGAGGCCGGCATCCCGGGCATGCCGCGCGGTTGCGTCGCCGTCCCCTCCGAGATCGTCCTCCACTTCGACCTCGACCGCAAGATCGAGTTCAAGCTCGCGCTGGACGCCGCGCCCGACGGCCTGACCGTTGAATTGCTCACCAACTGGTTCAAGCTGGTGGACGCGTACTGAAGACGATGAGGGAGCGCACATGAACACGCCAGCAGAGACGACCAACGCCGCCGCGGCCATCACGGGGGAGATCCACGCCCTCACGGGCACGCTGGTCAACCTGTTCAGGGACAAGTCGAAGAAAGAGGCCATCATCGCGATCACGGGCAAGCACAAGAAGACACTCGACAACCTCATCAAGGGCGCGGCCGCCTACCTCATCATCAACCAGTACCACCTCGAATACCCTGGCGGCACGCCCGGCGAGAAGGCGAAGAACCTCTACGGCGAGCTGAAGACCTTGTTTGGTGACACGATCGGCGAGTCGATCAAGATACAAGAGAAGGCGATGGCCTTCACGACAGCCGTGTACGAGCTGCTGCTCAAGACCCCGACCATCAAGCGGGCCGAGAAGCGCAGGCTCGTCCTCTCGGAGCTCGAGGGCGACTTCATCGAGGTCATGCGCACGGTGCCTGAATACTATTTCTTCGACTTCCTCGAGGGGCTTATGGACATCTCCGCCATCGCCCGGGGCGCGGGGAGGGACGACGGGGGCAAGGACGAGGGCATCAAGGAGATCTTCTCGTTCAGCTCTTTCCGGAAGGCCATCATCGGCTTCTTGCGCATCCACCGCATCCGGGACCTCGAGCTGGTCTACAGGCCGATCATGAAGCTCGCCGCGACCGCCTACGAGCAGACGATCGAGGCCATGCCGCTGTCGAGGCGGGGCATGGAGGCGTTCTACAAGGCCAACGGGTTCAGGAACGAGGTCATCAAGATCTTCAAGGAGGCGAACGAATCCGGCGAGACGCCCGACGAGATCTCCAAGCGGATCCACGAGAACATACACGACCGGCTCAGGGCCGCCGCGGGAGAGTCCGCAAACGACGTCATCTACTACCTGGAGAACTTGCTCGGTTTGAGCTTCGAGAAGATCGTCGAACTGCTCAAGTCCTACGGCATCCTGGACATCACGCTCGTCGGGACTGCGCTGACGACGGACTACACGAAGCTGGAATACCGGTTTGACGAGAAGGGCATCGAAAAGGGGGACATCGAGCGGCTCTTCAAGTACGAGGGCGCCATGACCTCGTTCGTCCAGGTCTCCCTCGACGACTTCAAGCGGTCACAGAAGTCCAAGGGCTTCTCGCGGGAGAGGTGGGAGGGCATCACGATCCAGGCCATGATACAGGATCACCTCTCCGACGTGGACAACCCGGCGCTCGATTTCATCGCAAATGACCTCCACCTCACCAAGCAGGAGCTCGTGGACATGCTCCTGCTCGAGGTGAGCGTCAAGGACATCATCAAGGACATGAACATCAAGAACATGTCCACGCTCCTCATGATCATCAAGCTGCAGAAATTCATCAAGAGCATCACCGAGGAGGTGTTCGTCTCCATGCTCGCCCGTCTCACGAAGCAACTGGCGCGCATCATGGAGTTCTTCCTCCTCTTCAACATGGTTCGCAAGGACATGTTCGACGGCATCAAGGCACGTCGCAGGGGCCCGCGCCTCCCGCCGCACGACCTTATGAAGTTCCAAGAGGGCTTCACGGGCCTGATCATGCAGCTGCAGGACAGCGTCGCCTACCTCTTGAACAAGAACGACCCCTATGACGTGAACGCGTTCATCCACGGGAAGCTATGCGAGCGCACCTACGAGGCCGCGCTCAAGGACATCAAGGAGGGCGACAGCCCGCTGTACTTCGGGGTCGTGAAGCATCCCGTCGTGCTCGACGACCTCGAGATCGTGTCGAGCATCTCGGCGCTCGACTTGTTCTTGCGATGCGTGGAGAAGCTGAGGTAGGGGAGGCCACAGGCCAGCAACAGAAGCCACGGAAAGATCATCCATACGGACGGAAGGACATGCCCGGTAGAAGCCTGGCAGCGGAGGAGCAGGCCCTCGTCGACGCGATCCTCGAGTTCGACGAGGACGCCGTGCTCGAGCAGGTGCAACGGCTGCGTTCCGGGGGGAAGGACCCGCTCCAGATCGTCGAGGTCGCGCGGGTGGCAATGGACGAGGTCGGCCAGCGGTTCCAGACGAAGCAGCTCTTCCTGACCGAGCTCATCATGGGCGGGGAGCTGCTCAAGAGCACGATGAGGGCGCTCGGCTTTGCCACCGGCACCCCGGCTCGGGCCGAAGGTGCCAAGGGGAAGGTGCTGCTCGGGACGGTAGCGGGCGACATCCACGACATCGGGAAGAACATCGTGCTCTCCTTGCTCGTGGCGAACGGGTACGACGTCGTCGACATCGGCGTCGACGTGCCCGCGGGCAGGTTCGTCGAGGAGGTGCGGAGGTACCGGCCGGACGTCGTGGGGATGTGCGGCCTGCTGACGGTCGCGTTCGACTCGATGAAGGCCACGGTCGATGCCCTGGTGGGAGCGGGCCTTCGGGACGAGGTCAAGGTCATCGTCGGCGGCGGGGCGGTCGACCAGAAGGTGTGCGACTACGTCGGCGCCGACGCGTGGGGGCCCACCGCCGCCGACGCGGTCGCGATCTGCCGAAAATGGATCGGATGATGGCCAGATGCTCGAGAAACTCGTCCCCGTCTTGCAGAAGCCGGGCATCATCGATCCCCTGCTGAGGATGGCGCGGTCGGCGAACGCGATGCTCGACCCCAACAAGTGGCGGCACCGGGGAGGGAAGGCGATGAGAAGCGAGCTGCTCGCGGCGCGCGAGCGGCGGGTCATGGACGCCATCACGATGCGGCGGGAGCCCGACCGGGTGCCGGTGATCGGCGGCGGCGTGAACTTCTTCCCGGCCAAGTACGCGGGCATCTCGGTCGCGGACTTCATGTTCGACCCAGCCAAGATGCGGCGGGCGTACTTCAAGACGTGCGAGGACTTTCCGCTCGACACGTCGTTCCCATCCTTCCTCCTGGCGGTGGGCCGGGTCGCGACCGCCGCGGGGATCAACGTGCTCAAGTTGCCGGGCCGCGACATCGACGCGAACTCGAGCTACCAGTTCAGCGAGGTCGATAGGTTGCGGGACGATGAGTGGCCCAGCATCGTCCAGGGCGGCGTGCAATTCGTCATGGGCACGATCTTGCCGCGCATGGTCGACTTGTTCGCGGCGCGCGGCGTCGCCCGGCTCGCGGGGGAGACACGCGTCGTGCTCGAGCTATCGCGGTTCTTGTCCACCGCCACCGGCATCATGGCCGAGATGGAGGGGCGGGGCGTCTACAACTTCCTCGGGGCGTTCGCGTTCCCCCCGTTCGACGTCATGTCACTCGTCTTCAGGACCCTTCCCTCGTTGACCCGTGACCTGATGCGCGGGCAGACGCGCGAGTATGTCGTGGAGCTCTGCGATCGCATGAACCCGTGGCTCATCCAGATCTATTTGGCCATCGCGAAGGCGACCGGGCTGCCCGGCGTGTTCTTCCCGTCCGAGCGGGCGTTCTCGCTGTCGCCACGGCAGTTCGAGCAGTATTACTGGCCGACCTTGCGCCAGATGATCGTCGCTTTCGTCGACGCCGGGCTGATACCCTTCCTCGAATGGGAGGCGGACACCACGCACCTCGTGCACTTCTTGAAGGAGCTCCCCCGCCGGATCACCCGGCGGTGCGTGTTCAACTGCGACGCGTCGGACATCTTCGAGGTGCACAAGATACTCGACGGCCACATGGCCATAACGGGGAACATCCCCCTGTCGACCATGTGCGTCGGGACGCCGCGCGACGTGGAGAAGTACTGCGACAAGTTGTTCGAGGCGCTCAAGCCAGGCGGCGGCTACATGTTGTGCCCCG
Organism: Promethearchaeota archaeon; assembly: GCA_016932935.1. Classification (GTDB taxonomy): domain Archaea; phylum Asgardarchaeota; class Lokiarchaeia; order Sigyniarchaeales; family Sigyniarchaeaceae; genus Sigyniarchaeum. The sequence goes on from JAFGBX010000194.1 coordinate 7,433, forward strand.
CCCTCGGCATCCCGGACGAGGCCAGGCCCGAGAACGTCCACGCGATGATTCGATACGCGTGGGAGCACGGGCGGTATTGAAGCCCTTCCTGGCTTCCAACCATTGGTTTTATTTGCTAATGAAAAAACAATGCATGTAGTCTTCATTGTCAATGAAAATCGGTTAGAGCCCGCATCGAAGCGCTCTATGGGATCCAAACGTCATCTGTGCCACGGGAATCGTCGCCAGGGCGCCGTGTGTAGTCGTGGTTCGATGAAGTGGATGATCACTTGCGGTCAGTAGCGAGGCCTTGGCGCTGCATCGGGCTGGCGAGTTACGTGCCCGTCTCCGGTGTCCCCCGGCCGGCATCGTGGTCGCTGGCCAGGATCACGCTATATCATGACGACACTCGTTTTGGTTCAATCCATCGATCGCGCACTGAACGGTCTGGAAAATCAAAAAAACGGCGGATGTATAAATTCGATTATCTGGATTCATAGACTCATACTGAGACTTGTGAATCGGTTCGAGTCCTGAGGATTTTTGATCATGACCCCCTTCCCGTTGCCTCGACAAGCCTTCCAGGTACCATATCGCGCGTGGCTTGATGCGACGTTGGGAGGGTGTTTTAGAGCCCGTGGGGATGGGGGCGCGATGCGTAACGCTGCATTCCACCAGGCCGATGACACGTGGGTCATACTTGGCCTCAAAATGCACACGCGCATGATTCTCATAACGTGGTGATTCCGTCATGTACGTTTTTGCACCTTGACTATCAGGCACGGAACCACGGGAATCCCCAAGGAAGCCCCGTCAACGCCCGAGCCTCGGGAGCGAGCGTTGCGGCCCATCTCGGCCACGCGTGGCAAACCGTGTTGTATTACGGGAGGTATTACGGTATTACGGCGGATGCCGCCGTAAAACTTAATAAGAGGCAGATGTATTACGGAATCCACGGGGTACGGAATTCGTCGCACCCCGAGGTCTCCCGCGATGAGCAGCTCCGATTCCCCTGCACTCACCATCTCGTTTCGCCTCAGGAATGCGGACGAGCGCGAGATCCTCGTGACCAAGGCCAAGCAATCGAGATCCAACGTCACCAACTTCTTGCGGGGTTGCATCTTCGGCAGCGCCAAGAACGATAGTCTCGCCGACATGGCCTCCTCGAAGGCCTTGGTCGACGACATGACGTTCATGTTCCGGTTCTTCCAGAAAAATGCCCGGAACCTCGACATCACGGGGCAAGAAAAGGAGCGGTTCAACGCGATTTTGAAGAAACTAAGGGAGATGGCCGCCAACGAGCCTTGATGACGTCGACATCGACAGCTGGGGGCGGAAAAAGAAGGCTCCCAGGAAGGACGAGGAGGAAGACGACAGGAGGGAACCGTCGTCCGCGAAGCCCAAGGTAAAACCCGCGCCACCAGGCTGGAACCTCGCCCCCCAGAAGCCGGTCGACCTGGACGGCGTGCCGATCGACGCCCTCCGCGGCCTCCACTACTTCCTCATCGAGCGAGCCGACAAGAAACTGTCCAAGATCGAGCTCAAACGCACGTTAAAGATCATGCTCAAAAATAAGGACGACCAGGACAAGCTCGTGCAGCACATCGTCGATGTCGTGTTTTCAACGGATGCGCCATAAGTTCAAAAAACACGGCCTCGTTATGGGTCACACGACTGCGGTTCACGTGGGTTCCACATGGTGCTGGACAACTTACGCACGGGGATCAACAACGCGATCCGGGCGCTCAAGAAGCTCCCGCGCATCGACCAGGAAGCACTGGAGCAGTTCATCGCCGACCTCAAGAAAACACTCATCGAGGGCGACGTGAACGTCGACTTGGCCGTTGCGTTGACCGAGCGGATCAAGAAGCAAGCCTTCGACCAGCACATCTCCGAGAGCGTGACCCGCGAGGACTTCATCGTCAAGCTCATCCACGACGAGTTGGCCTACTTCCTCGGCAACGACCCAGCGCCGATACGCGTCACGAAGAGTAAAGAGAACATTGTGCTCCTCGTCGGCATCCAAGGAAGTGGTAAAACGACCACGGTAGGAAAGCTCGCCAACTACTACAAGAAGCACAACTTCAAGGTCGGCCTGGTCTGCACGGACACGTGGCGTCCGGGCGCCTACGAGCAGCTCGTGCAGCTCGGCGAGCGCGTGGAGGTCCCGGTCTACGGAAATCCGAAGGAGAAGGACTCGATCAAGCTCGCCGCCGACGGCGTGAAGCACTTCTTCGACCAGAAGGACAAGCCAGACCTCGTGATCGTGGACACGGCGGGCCGGCACAAGGAGGAGAAGTCTCTTATTGCCGAGATGCGACAGATCGAGAACGCGATCAAGCCCGACGAGACCGTCCTCGTGATCGACGCCACGCTCGGGCAGCAAGCCTACGCGCAGGCCCTCGCGTTCGCGAAGACGACCGCCATCGGCTCGATCATCGTGACGAAGCTCGATGGCACGGCCAAGGGTGGCGGCGCGCTGTCCGCGTGCGCGGCGACCGGCGCCAAGATCAAGTTCATCGGCACGGGCGAGCACGTCGACGAGCTCGAGTTGTTCAACCCCCAGTCCTTTGTCGGCTCGCTCCTCGGCATCCCGGACATCGACTCGCTGCTCGAGGCCTTCGAGGAGGCCGACTTCCAGATCGGCGCGGATGCCGAGAAGCGGTACATGAGCGGCAAGCTCACGCTCGACGACATGCTCGTGCAGCTGCGCCAGTTCAAGAAGATGTCGATAACGAAGCTGCTCGGCGCGCTCGGCATGGGCAACCAGCTCCCGCCCGAGTTCTCGAACATCGCAAAGGACCAGATCAAGAAGTGGGAGATCGTCTTGCAGTCCATGACCAAGTACGAGAAGGAGAACCCCGAAGAGATACGGGGGAACCGCATCACGCGCATCGCCGTCGGTTCGGGTGCAGGCCGCAGCGAGATCAAGCAGCTCCTAAGCCGGTTCGACGTGATGAATAAGTTCATGAAGCGAATCGGCAAGAACAAGAAGATGCTCTCCAACATCGCCAAGGGCGGCCTGGGTGCCCTCGGCGGCCCCGGTGGGAAGGGTTTCCCCGGCGGGAAGGGCTTCCCGGGCGGTTTCCCTGGCCTCCCGGGCCAGAAAGTGAAGAAGATCAAGTTATAACCCTCGAACACGACGATCCATCGGGCTGGACACCACCATGCCGATCTCGTTCTTCTTGGCATTCCCCTCGCTGCCCCGGTTCACGAAGGACGACGTCGACGCGGGGAACGTCGGCGAGGACGCCGCGGCCCTCTGCGACGCGATCCGTGCCGTCTTCTTCCTGTCCCGGGCCATCCGCAAGGAGCGCACCCTCTGGCTCTCGTTCGCCGCGGACCGGGCGCTCGTCGCTATGGCCGGCGGCGCCCTCCGGTACCTCGGCCCCGACGAGCGCTCCACGCTCATGCTCGTAGACAAGGCGGCGGGCGTGCTTCGATCCAATCCCGGCGGGTGGGCCGAGTCGACGCCCGGGGTCTCGTGCCTGGCCGGCGTCGACCCCGGCACCGCCTTGTCCCGGGTCGCGAGCGAGCACCCCGGGCTGGCCATCGTGGCACCGGCGTTCACCACCGTGGAACCGGCGGGCCGGCCTGCGATCGCGTTCCCGCCGGAGCTCCCCGCCCTCGCGGCGACCCGCGGCGCCGTGCTGGCCATGGCGCTCGATGGAAGCCACGCCGCGTCGTGGCCGGGGTCGCCCACGGCATCGGGCCTCCCCGAGCATTTTATTACCGCCGATGTCAAGGTGACACCCAGGTTCCCGACCCTCGCATCGAGGATCCTGGCCATCAACTTGATCGAGGACAACGCCGGAGGGGCTTGGACGTGATGCTCGACATCGCCATCGACCACGGGTCGTACTTCGACCCCGTGAGGCGCGAGCTCGTCAAGGGCAACATCGGCATCAAGAACGGCCAGGTCGTCTCCATCAACGGCAAGGACGGCGCGGACTGCGAGATCGATCTCGATGCGACCGGTGCTATTGTGCTTCCCGGGTTCATCGACGTGCACGCGCACATGCGCGACCTCGAGCAATCCTACAAGGAGACATTCGCGTCAGGCACGAAGGCCGCGGTCCACGGCGGCGTGACGACGCTCGTCTGCATGCCGAACACCAGGCCGGCGGCCAGCCGTCCCTCGATCGTCGCGGACTACATGGCCAGGGCGCGCGTCGCATCGTACTGCAACGTCGGGTTCTATTGCGGGTACCCGCTCGACGATCGGGACTTGCCCGTGCTGAAGGAACAAGGGGTCGCCGGGGTGAAGGTCTACATGGAGCGGTCGCTCGGGGGCCTCGACTGGGCCGACGACGCCGTCCTGGGCACCGCTGTCCGGCACGTGGTCGAGGCGGGACTGCCGCTGCACGTCCACCCCGGCATCGTGCACACGAAGGAGGCGGACGGGCTCGCTTACTTGCAGCTCTTGCAAGATGAGAACCTCACCCCGCTTCAGGCCTATTCCCGGGTGCATTCGGACGCCATGGAAGCGGATGGCATCGCCCGGTTCCTCGGCCTCACCTCCGCCGCTTGCGGCGGGGAGGCGAGCTGCAAGCCCGTCGTCCACATCTGCCACGTGTCATCGGCCCGGGCGATCCAGGCGATCCAGGGGTGGCGCGCCCGGTTCCCCGGCGCCGTCACCGCCGAGGCCACGCCGCACCACATGTTCCTCTCGTGCGACGATCGCTTCGAGAAGGACGCGGTCGCGAAGGTGCTGCAGCCCTTGCGCCCGCGATCCGACGCGGAGGCCGTGTTCCGGGCGGTGCTCGATGGCACGGTCGACATGGTAGCATCTGACCACGCACCGCACACGGCTGACGAGAAGCTCGTGCCCTTCCTGGACGCCCCGTCCGGGTTCCCGGTCCTCGACGCCTACGCGCCGCTCGTGCTCACCGGCATGGGCAAGCGGGGGGCCCCGCTGGACTCGATCGTTCGCGCGTGCTGCGAGGCCCCCGCCGCGAAGCTCGGGCTGGGGGCCAGCAAGGGCATCATCAAGAAGGGTGCCGACGCGGACATCGTCGTGGCGCGAAAGGTCGACCCGCGCGTCCCACGCGCCGATGAATACCAGAGCCAGTCCCGCATCAGCCCCTACGAGGGCGCGGGGGTGGAAGTCGAGTGGGAGGTCGTGCACGTGGTCGTGAACGGCGACTTGCAGCTCGAGAACGGCTTGCTCGTCGGCCAGCCCGCGAACCGGCTCCTCTCCAAGGGCCGAGTGAGGGCCCCGCCGAGGGCCGGCGGGGGATCGCCGCGCGGCGGCGGGAAAACCTAAAAAGCCTATCGCTCCCTCCTCACCATACTTTAACGGACGTGACACGCGCGCCATGGATCCATCGTACATGCTCGCCATCGAGCCGAAGCTCAAGGAATTCCTGCTGGAAGACGTGCGATTCGGGGACGTCTCGGCCGCCTTGATCCCCGAGCGCGAGGAGGGCAACGCGACCATTATAACAAAGGAAAAGGGCATCATCTGCGGCCTGGTCGAAGTCGAAGCCGTGTGCGGCCTCGTAGGCTGCAAGGTGACGCCGTTGAAGGGCGAGGGCGAGGAGGTGGCCGCCGGCGACGCGCTCGCGTTGGTCTCCGGCCCGGTCAGGGCGATACTGCTCGCGGAGAGAACCGCCCTCAACTTGCTCATGCACCTCAGCGGCGTCGCTACGGCCACGCGGCAGTTCCAGGCCGTCGTCGACAAGGAGCGGGCCAACCCCCTGTGCAGGATCGCCGCCACGCGGAAGACCACGCCCGGCTTGCGGGCCATGGAGAAGCGAGCGGTAATGGTCGGCGGCGGCGACGCCCACCGCTGGAACCTCGACGACATGGTGTTGCTCAAGGACAACCACATCGCCTACTTCGGCGACATCGGGGCCATGGTCACCCAGTACAAGCAAGCCACCTCGTTCACCAAGAGGGTGGAGGTCGAGGTCACGTCGGCAATCGACGCCGTCGCGGCGGCGAGGGCGGGTGCGGACATAGTCATGCTCGACAACATGCCGTTCGCCGAGATGAGGAGGGCGATCGCCGCTCTCGAGAAGGAAAACTTGCGTGACGAGGTCATCGTGGAGAGTTCCGGGAACGTCGACATCACGACGGTGGCCCAACACGCCAGGACGGGCGTCGACCTCATCTCGTCGAGCGCGATCACGCTGCGGGCAAAGCCAATCGACATCTCCCTAGAATTGGCCCGACGTGACAGATGATCCGAATGCGATGGCTCGTTTTTGTGACCACAAAAGCCCGCCGGGGCGAATTCTTAAAAACACACGCCGGATCATTGTCTTATACCCCGCGATCTTGCATCCAATTCAGCCGCTGAGAACGTCCATTGAACCGGGTTGATGATGGCGGAGCTTCACCGGAACAGAGGAAGAGAGGAATTGGAGACAGATTATCTCAAGTTCTTCCAGTCTTTCATCGCATCGCTCGTCCAGATGGGCGGCATCAACTTGCTCAGGTCAAACAGCACGATGCTGGGCAGGAACCTCGGCGAGATCTACAAGAAACGCGGCGTGACCGACTTCCACACGGCGTTGAAGTCAATGTTCCGCGCCATGGGAGGGAAGACCGTCGAGATCACGGACGATAAGGAGGGCGGGTTCACGGTCGAGACCGACTTCGGCGAGACGTTCTGCCCGATCGGGGGCGCAGTCAAGCCCAAGCGGCACGAGATGTTCTTCGAGGGCATTTGTAAGCCTTACGCGATCGGCTTCTTGTCCGCGTTCAAGCAAGGGGCGAGGCTCGAGATCGCTTGCAAGTCGTGCGTGCTCAAGGACGCCGACAGCAAGTGCATCATCCAAGCCTTGTTCAAGTGAATCGCTGAGCTCCGCGTCCCGCATCCAACCCGCTCGAGTCGACCATGGCTTTATTAGGCACGGCGCCGTCATGCTCCCATGGGAAAGGCCACGACCACCCGTGCCCGCGCTGCACCCGCGATACTGGATCTCTTCGCCGGCGCGGGCGGGCTGAGCCTCGGTTTCGAGCAAGCTGGCTTCGCGGTCGTGGCGGCGGTCGAGTTCTGGGGGCCCGCGGCGAGCACCTACGCCAGGAACCACCCGCGCGTGCAACTGTTCCAGGATGACATCCGAGACGACGCGGTGAAGCAGAGGATCCGCGCCATCCACGAGAAATCCCCTATCGATGTGGTCATCGGCGGCCCACCGTGCCAGGGATACTCGAACGCGGGAAACCGGGATCCCCTCGACCCCCGCGGGAGCCTCTACCTGGACTTCTACCGGGTCATCGGCGACATGCAGCCGAGGGCGTTCGTCATGGAGAACGTGAAGGGGCTGGCCAGCATGAAGGTGCTGCCACCCGACTTGCCACGGAAGGAGGCGGAGGCGCTGCGGAAGCAGCTCGCCGCCATCCGCCGTTACAAGGATCTCAAGCGCTACGGGGCCCAGCGGGCTCTGGATCCCGATGAGCGGGCCGAGCACGACGCGATCGCCAAGGCCCTCCCGAAGATGCAGTCGGCCATCAAGCAGCACCTCGTCCCCTTGCTCCCGACGATGGTCTCGATAGCGGAGCGGGCCGGGTACAACGTCTTCTGGAGGGTCCTGAACGCCAAGCACTTCGGGTCGCCGCAGTCACGCGAGCGGGTCTTCGTCGTCGGCATCAGGAAGGACATCGATCGCGCGTTCACGTTTCCCGAGCCCGCGGCCCCCGAGAGGACTACCAAGGACGTGCTGCAAGACCTGGAAGGGAAGCCCGACGGGTACTTGCCGAACCACGAGTTCACGCGCCACGCCCCCGCGTTCGTGAGGCGCCTCCACGCGACCGCACCAGGCGAGAACGTCTACAAGACCTACACGGACGGCTGGTGGAGGCTGCTCCCCGACAAGCCCGCCAGGACGGTGAAAGAGAACCACGGCGGCGTGTTCGTGCACTACAGCGAGGACCGCGTCCTCACGCCCAGGGAGCTCGCGCGCCTCCAGGACTTCCCTGATGACTACGTGTTCGAGGGGCCGAAGAGCATGGTCTTGAAGCAGGTGGGGAACGCCGTGCCGGTGAACCTGTCCAAGGCGATCGCCGTGGAATTGCTCAAGTTCCTGAATGCGATGTGACGAACCGTGGAGCTCCAACTCACCCAGGCCGTACTGCTCGTGCTCGTCGGCGTGCTGGTCGGCATATCGATGAGCTTCATCGGGCAGACAGGACAAGGCGTCGTGATCCCGCTGGTCTTGTTGATAACGGGCGACATATTGCTCGCCATTGCGATCTCCGTCTTGAACGACCTGATCACCGCAGCCGCGGTGAGCATCGGGTACGTGCGAAAGAAACAAGTCTTTTTCAGGAGGGACACGCTCATTTTACTCGCCGTCGGGATGTTCGCGTCCTCCATCGGCATCCTCGTCCTGATGACGACGCCACTCGGCTCGGTCTTCGGGTGGGCACTGCCCGTCTTCATCATCGCGTTCGGTGTCGTCATCCTGAAGCAAGGATTCCCGACATCCGAGACGTTGAGAGGGATGGTGCTCAAGCTCGCGAAGAAGGTGCTCGCCAAGCGGGGCGACGCTGGCGGGCTGGCACGGTTGGAGACGCAGTTCCAAGACAACAAGACCGATGCCTCGTCACCGAAAGAGGAAGAGATAAAGGGCATCATCCCGCCCGGTTCCAAATTGTTTTACATGCTCGCGATCGGGCTCGGGCTGTACGTCGGGATCAACAGCGGGATGTTCGGGGCGAATTCGGGCATGATCCTTGCACTGGTTCTCGTGATGCTCTACGGGTATCCGCTCAAGAAGGGTGTTGGAACCGCGCTGCTCCTCGGCATTGGCTTGTGCGCTTGCACATTTATCTTGTACCAGGTGATGGGCCATGCCTTCAAGGGCGTGCTCTACTGGGACCCTGCGATAACCGCACTCCTGGCCGCGGGATCGGTCGTGTCTGGATTGGTCACGTCCAAGTTCGTCCAAAAACTATCCGCAAAGATGATGGGGCGCGGCATGGCCGTGGCGATGCTCGTGCTCGGCGCGGTGTCCTTGGCATTCTACGTATCGTGAGCGATGCAGGCCGCGATGGGCTATTCTCCCCGAACGGCCTTTACACGGTACTTCACCACGCGCTCGATCAAGTCGTAGGGGATCGGTTCGGCAAGTGGAAACTTGACCGAGCCCTTCGCCGAGTCATGTTGCGAGAACTCTTGTGCGAAAAGCTCCAAGACGCCGTCCCACACGCTCGATGAGCTGCGCAAACTCGCCAGGACGCGGGGTGGCGATTGTATATCGGCCGAGTACGACCCGTACCACGTCCTCACATGGCGGTGCGCGCGCGGCCACGAGTGGCAGGCCAAGGCCGCCTCGATCCTCCGCGGTCATGATGGTGCACCACGATCCACGTTTCACGTGCGAAGCCGCCGCTGACCAGACATGGCCTTTAGCACAGCGCCAATGCAGCAGAACGTTCGCATTGCGGTACGCCCAGCTCAAGCACTCGCCGCCACGACTCGCTGCGATCTCGTGGAAGTACTCGATCGTCACTCCCTTGTACGATGCTTGCCGGGCGCGTTCCGGGCACCAGATTCTCCCGTGGATCACGGGAGTGATGCTCGTCAACGACGAGCATTATTTCCGACGGCAAATCGACGGCTTGCCCACTCTGCCATCTTAAAATCATCTTGAAATCGTAATCTCGGAGCATTACGAGCGCGGCTAATCCCCACGTGGTTCAACTGCGCCAACCTATCGTTCGGCGACATTATGGACGTGCCGGCGTCGCCCGGCGTGTCGTACAGCACGGGGCAATCGGCCTACGACAAGGCGTGGGCTGACTTCACCGATCAGCGTCCCTGGATCGTCCCGTACGAGAGCTCCGCGTGAAATTGTTGCTCCAAGTAGATTCTGATGAGCATGATGCTCATATGCGCCCGTGGCTCGCCGACTAGCCAGTGCCGAGATCGACGTGCTGCACCGATTCAATATCGTGTTCGATAATGATGGTTCATGAATCCGGCGTTTCGACGATGAATTTTCGCTTACCCGCGGGCCGGATACGCACTTTCTGCCCTTTCGTTATCTGCATATGCTTAACCAGATCCTCGGGAAGATTGATGACTAGGGATCGCCCCGAAACAGTCGTGACAATTCGCAAACAAGTTGGACAAATGTGGACACCAGCACTGGAAGCCACGCCAACCAGCCGGGGCGCATTCCTGGC
>JAFGBX010000195.1 GCA_016932935.1 Promethearchaeota archaeon
GCCAGGAATGCGCCCCGGCTGGTTGGCGTGGCTTCCAGTGCTGGTGTCCACATTTGTCCAACTTGTTTGCGAATTGTCACGACTGTTGGCGCCGGGTGCCGGTTACATCTCCTTCGGAAACGGCATACTCATGATAACGCTCGTCGTCGCTCGCCACCCGAAACTTATGTACATCCTCCCGTTTAGGGCGATACGCCTCACGGTTATGGATACGAGGAGCGGGATCCCATTGTATAATCACTCCTGGAGATCCGACAGCGACACCGAGAACGTGGACATCTACGCGGGGATGTTCCAGGGCGTCAACCTCTTCATAAAGGAATCCCTCAACAAGGGCGACGTGCAGGAGATCCGCACGGAAAGCGCCGTTATCTTCGCACATCGCAGCACACAGTATCCAGTCGCGTGCATCATGGTCGCGACGAGATCATCCCGCGTGCTCCGGGACGCGTTGAAGACATTCGCAGAGAAATTCTATACCCGGTATGGCCCCCACTTCTCCAACACGTCCGAATCGAATGCGTTCGAATCCGCGACCGGACTCGTGGCAGAATCCTTCCCGTTCGTCCCAGATTATTCGTCGTGAAGGATGCCAAGTGAACTGGGCGGCCGGCTTGTCTGGCATCGCACCGCGAGGCGGTTCGGCACCGGTCGATCACGCTCCCGCGTCAACCTTTAATGCATGGACGTGAATTAATGAGGATCGGCGCACCCGCAATGAGCGAGACTTCCTACAAACCGAAGGATCGGGAGGAGATCAAGGACAAGCGGTCGTACTTCGTCGGCGATCGCGTCGCGCTCTCGCAGGTCCTCCTCCTCTGCTTGACGGGGCTCTCCACCTGCTGGATCCAGGGATCGCCCCCGGACTTGCAATCGAAGTGGATGACCGCGCTCGCCATCCTGTCCGTCCTCATGGCCATCGCCGTCCCGATGACCCTCAGCATCTGGGGGGTGGAGTTCTCGTTCGAGCTGCACTGGCTGTGGAGCGCCCTGGCGTGCGCCGCGTTCTGGCTACCCCTCACGACGTGGATCGGGTTACTCATCGACGGCTCGCTCCACGGCACGGGGAACTGCTTGCTCGTCAGCACCTTCGTCGCGGTGGACTACGCGATCGGGTACGCCCTCGCCCGCGCCTTCAGGGCCGCCCGGAACCGCATGCCGGGAGGGGCGGCGAAGGCTATCGGAGCGGCCACGCTCGTGACCGTCGCCGCGGGGTGCATCGTCGCCGGCATCGTCATTCCGACGATCCACCTCATCGTGGCCGGCATCGGCATCGCCTTGTCGGCATTGTTCGCCTATTACATGCTGCACGCGCTGTTCGACGAGCAAGGGGTGGACGTGGTCGAGGACACGCCGAACCGGCTCATCATTATCTGCCTGCGGAACAGCATCATCATGACCGCCATCTTCTGGTTCTTCGTGGAACTGCTCTTGCCGTTCGTGCCGGCGGCCGGCGGGGGCGGAAAGAAGAAGTCCAGGTCGTCCGGAAGGTCCAGGGGATCTTCCCGGAGGCAAACGCGTTACCGGTCTTCGTACAGGCGACGCGGGTCGTACCCCGACGCGTTCGTCTCGGGCGCCGTGAACCCGGAGCGGGTCGAGATGGAATGGGCGAGGTACGGCCTCGGTCTCAAGTGACGGGCGAGTGGATAGGACGGCACGCGGGACGGTACCCGTCACCGAGCGCCTCGCTTGAACACGGCCTTCTCCCAGGCGGCAATGAGCCCGTGCACGTGCCGGATGACCACCTGTTCCTCCTGGGTCAGGATCTTCGCGAGCGAGGACATCGGCAGCGACAGCGAGTTCAGGATCTGCTTGAGCCGGATGTCGAAGAACGACAGGAACCGGGAGCGCAACCGCTTCCCCATCTGGTCGGATACCATGCCCTTCTCGGTCAGCCTCTCGACCGTGTCGAGCCAGTCGATCGTCTTGTTGTAGAAGAAGCCGGGGATGGGCACTAGGTTTTTATCAGACGAGGGCTGGAGCACGTCGTCCATCTTCTCGTCGCGGTGGACGACGACGTACCCCTTGGCCTTGAGCACCTTCATGAGCCAGACGGGCACCGTGAAGCTCGCTTCCTTGGGGAACGGCCCGAACTTGACCGGCTTGGTCTCCGTGAACGAGATGGTCAGCTGCGGGATGTCCTCGATGACGACGACCTTGATCTTCTCGATGCCGTACCTGAACTCCACGCGGCGGATCATGTCGTCGAACGATTCGAGGATCTCGTCTCCCACTGCCATCACGGGACGTGCCCTTGCACCGATGGACATACCACGGTGGCTGCGTTAATTAAGCCATCGAATTAACACGGTAATGGGCGGGCTGGCTCGCCATTAAGGTGGTGGATCTCGCCGCGCATCGCGCGGCGAAACGTCGTCCGGACGGGGTAGTGGGCCTGGAGGGACGGTCAGGACGACGGTACCGACTGGGTGGCCTCCGGTGCCGTGGCCCTCGCGTCCTGGCTCTGCACGATGAGTGTGTCGGTGATGTACTGGAAGATCGCGTCGACGTTCTCGCCGTTCTTCGACGACGTCGGCACGTAGCAGTCCAGGTCGAGTTCCGAGGCGGTCTCCCGGGCGAGGTGGTTGATGTCCTCGAGTTCGTCCGGGGTGACCAGGTCGAGCTTGGTTCCGCCGAGGACGATCGGGACATCCTCCGTCGCGTGGGATCGGAACATCTTCACCCAGTCCTTGACCTGCATGATCGTGCCGATGCGGGTCATATCGAAGAAGACGACGGCCGCCTTGGCCCCCGCCGAGTAGTTGGCTTGCAGGAATCGGAAGCGCTCCTGGCCGCCCAGATCCCACAAGGCGATCTTCACCTTCTTTTGCAAGCTGTCTAGGTTGATCTGCTTCGTGTGGAAGGCGACGCCTATGGTCATGGCGGAGTTCTGGAGGAACGTGCCGTTCAGGTAGCGGTGCAGCAGCGTCGTCTTGCCCACGGCGCCTTGCCCGCCGATCACGACCTTGAAGATGTAGGTTTCTTCCATCGAGATCAACCGTCCGATTATAATCGACATATCGGCATATGCCCATATAAACCTTACGATCTGTGGGACGTGGATCCCATCGCGGTTTTTCGGGCACGGGCCAGCAGATCGACGCCGACCTCCCGATGACGAATCCATCGTACTCTCGACGAGAGATCTTGCAGTGGGAACCCGATCAACGAGCTCATACTGGGTTGGACTATATTGGGGGGGCTATGCTCTGGATCTCCTTCAAGCGGGCCTTGTACGTGTAAATGTGGTAACGTTCACTTCATTTTTCTGCCCGTTAACATCCGCCCTTGGAAGGAGAGAACCCCAGGCAAAGATGGCGAGGAAGAAGGCTATGAATAGGACGACGGGCTGGTAAACCTCGATCCTTTAAAAAAATCGACTACCGCCCGGGGGTCGTGAAAAATAACGACGATTATTCCGCACATCATGAAAGAGAAACGTGGATCGAAGAGAAAGGAATGGTGGACAGGGCGAGAGTTATCCCGCATCTCCTAATGGGGGATGCGATTGAACTCGCGGCCGCTTGTTCCGTCGGAGTTAAAGACCCCGACGTCTGCACCCCAAGCAGGAATCATACCAAGCTAGACCACCTGTCCACGAACGGGGGCGAGCATTCCGACGCGTCCTTCTCTTTCCCGCATTTCGTGCAGGAGGTTGCATCAACCACCCGGAGGGCTGCAGCGCGCGATTCGCGGGAGTGAGGGTGTCGCATGCGTGATCATGAAATCCAGAAGTTAAACCATGCCCTTTTTTAACCTCCAAGAGCGCGGCACCCCGTCGCCCCGCACGATGCCTTGTTGGTCAGTTGGCTGATGGCCAGCCGTGGCCTTCGGCCCGCGACCCGAGGTTTTCTTGGTAATCCGCGCACATTCAAGCGACCGACCTTGCCGCTTTTCCAACGCCTCGCGGGAGAATGTTATTATTAAGTGCTAACGATTATTCGCCAGTGGAGTGAAAGTGAACGTTATCTGGTCGCGATTCGGTTCGAGAGCGACGGGTGAACCAGCGAAACCAGGATCCCCGGCCGAACAGAGGCTATCGCAGTGACAGAACACCAACACGAACCCGGCAAGAACCAGAAAGTCGCGTACTTCTCAATGGAGATCGCGCTCGAGGGGGACGTCCCCACGTACAGCGGGGGTCTCGGCATCCTGGCGGGCGACACGATCCGATCCGCCGCTGACCTCCAGCTCCCCATGGTCGGCGTGACGCTGACCTACAACGCGGGATACTTCTACCAGATGATCGCCCCGGACGGCCGCCAGGTCGAGCGGGACATCCGGTGGGACTTCTCGGTCGACTTCGGCAAGGTGGAAGCCAAGGTCAAGCTCGAGCTGCAGGACAAGAGCCTCACGGTCGGTGCCTGGCAGTATACCGTCGTCGGCCGGAGCGGCCACGTGATCCCCGTCTACCTGCTGGACACCGACCTCCCGGAGAACGAGCCGTGGCAGAGGAACCTGACCCGCGTGCTGTACGACGCGAGCCCCTTCCAGCGGATCGTGCAGGAGATGATCCTGGGCATCTGTGGCGTCCGAATGCTGAGGAAGCTCGGGTATAACGACATCACGACCTTCCACATGAACGAGGGCCACGCGGCCTTCATGGTGTTCGAGCTGCTCGACCAGTTCAAGTCGATCGATGAGGTCAAGAGGCACTGCGTGTTCACGACCCACACCCCCGTGCGCGCGGGGCACGACCAGTTCGACTACGGGCTCGTCCAGGACGTGTTCAGGGACAGGCTCCCCCAGAACGCCAAGGAGCTCGCCGGCCAGGACATGTGCAACATGACCATCCTCGCCCTCAACGGCAGCAGGTACTGCAACGCCGTGGCCATGAAGCACGGCGAGATCAGCCGCCGCATGTTCCCCGATTACACGATAGACCACATAACCAACGGCATACACATGAGCTACTGGCTCTCGCCCTACATGCACGCCCTCTTCGACTCGGAGCTCGGCGCCGCGTGGCACCACGACTACCACAGCCTCGAGGGGGCACTCCAGCTCAGCGGTATGGAGGTCTGGCGGGCACACCAGAAGTCCAAGCTCGACCTGCTCGACTACGAGAAGAGCCACTCGTGGGTGCTCCTGGACGAGAAACTGCTCACGATCGGCTTCGCCCGGCGCGTGACCGAGTACAAGCGCCCGCTGCTCATCTTCTCGGACCTGGAGCGGTTCGCCAAGATCGTGGCCGGCAAGGCGCAGTTCATCTTCGCCGGCAAGTCGCATCCCGCCGACAACCAGGCCAAGTCGTTCATCAAGAACATCAACGACTTCAGCGACTACCTCTGGAACTCGTACAAGGTGCGCGTCGTGTTCCTCGGGAACTACGACATGGATCTCGCCCGGCTCTTGGTGAGCGGGGTCGACGTGTGGCTGAACAACCCGCGACGGTACCGCGAGGCCAGCGGCACGAGCGGGATGAAGGCGGCGCTCAACGGCGTCCTCAATTTCAGCGTCCTGGATGGGTGGTGGATCGAAGGGGCAGTTCGAGACCCCCTCGCCGGCTGGGCCATCGGGCCGGGCCCCGAGGATCCCGACGCGGAGAAGAAGGACGATTCCGTGGACGTCGAGGATCTCTACACGAAGCTCCAGGACGAGATAATCCCGATATACCGGAAGAACCCCGACGACTGGCGGAACCGCATGAAGCACGCCATATACCTGGCCAGCTTCTTCAACACGCACCGGATGGTCGAGGAGTACGCCGCGAAGGCATACCGGCTCGAGAAGCAGCCGCTGTGGAAGAGCTTAATATAGCATGATGCCCCAGTACTTCGGGTGTCCTGCCGCTTAACCCATTGCCAAGGCTCGTAAAAACCGCCCCGGACGTCCCTGGTGAAGCGAAGTGAAGAAGACCACCCTACCCCTCATCTTTTACATCGTGCTCGCGTCGGTCTACTACTTGCTGCAGTTCGTCAATCTCGGCGGGACTGCGGAGGTGGCAGGGCTGATGGTCGTGAGCGCGCTGTTCGAC
>JAFGBX010000196.1 GCA_016932935.1 Promethearchaeota archaeon
CCTCTTGGAGGTCGCGCCGCAGCTGTTCGATAACGTATGCCATGTGGATCACCTTCACGTAGTTTTCGATCATCGATATAGAGCAGTTGTTGGTATTTAAGTTTATATTTCCCGCCAGGAACGCGTGGTCGTCGCGCATCGCCGTTAGGAGTTGTTCCGCCCGATCGATGGCAGTTTGGGCCGTCCGCAGCACGTTCACATCCACAACAGCGAGGTGCAAGAACCAGCCGGTTCGATACGCCTCTGGCACCTCGTCATTGTACCGCGGGGGCCGCGCGATATCCCCTGCGCCGTGGACCGTGGCGAACGAGATGAAGCCCACGAAGTCCCGCGCCACGAAGAGCTCCTTCAGCGGCTGGGGGAAAAGGTGCTGCGCTAGCACTCGTCCGGACTGGCCGGGGCACGTGAACAGCTTGATCTCGAACCGGCGGGGCGGGGTGCCCGCGGCTTCGAGGTGGAGGCACGCGTCGATCTCCACGTTCACGAAGGGCTCTCTGTCCTGCTCGTATGATGAGACGAAGTTGCCAAGCGTGAATCCTTCCAGAACAAGTTGTTTCAACCTGGGGAGCAGCAGCGACCTCTCCATCTTCAAAAGCTGGTTGAAGGTGAACTCGTAGCGGTCGCCGAATACGCGGGTAAACAAGTCGCGGGTGACCTCGTTGGAGTGGGAATACGGGTCGGTGGTTCGGAAGTTCATGGATTTCGTGATATAGACTAGCACGTGCTGGCCGTACAAGGTGAAAAGCACAGCGTGTGGCGCGACCTTCCTGGTCCTGATTATCACGTCTTCGAACGTCCTGAGCTCCGGCAAGTGCTGGCAGAACTCGTCCACGTGGGCGCGGCCCGGATCCATCGTCGACCCGCAAACCGCGTGAATGATTAAAAACCACGAGGATACCGACGGTTTGCGGATCGGTCGGTGGCATCGTGCTGGAAGGGGATCTCGGCCGTCAATGCCCTCTGGTCACCAGTAGCCCAATCTTGGCGGCGCTTCCAGGATCGCGCGCTTCCACGCCGCGGCCGCCGGCTTCGTGAAGGCCTTGAGCTCCCGATGCGCCAGGGCGTTGGCCGGGGGGATCCCCTCCGGGGCGACGCTGCCGGGCACCTGCTCGACGGTCTCGACCCACCTGCCGCCGGGGTTCACTCGCTTGAGGACATTGTTCTTGATCGTGATGGTCAGCTGCTCGATGCCGACGCAGACCAGCGGGACGTAGCGGCCGCGGGGCGCGCACCGGCCACGCTTCATGGCCGACACGAGGTCATCGGGATCCTCGGACGCGGTGGCGACCTGCGTGTAGGCATGCCCGTAGACGTAGGGGGTGTGGGCGTCCGTGCCCGCGATCCGCCGCCCGCGGGGGAAGTCGGTGAAGGCCGCCGCGGTCTTCCGGTTCAGGATCGAGTTCGACGCGTTGTTCCACTCGACGCCGTCGATGTCGAGCCGCCGGGCGATCTCCGGCGTCCAGTGGCCGTGCCAGGGGTTGTTGCACGGGTGTGCGAGGAACACCGCGCAGCCCTGGTCACGCAGGCGCTCGATGACCGCCGCCGGGTCCCACACGTTGTCCCTGTACGGCCACTCCTGCACGCCGTACCCGAGGACGTGGTTGTACAGCGTGGACACCTCGATGCCGGTGATGCACGGGATCCCGGCCTCCCTCGCGAGCCGCTTGACCCTCGAGAAGCCCCGCGTCGTGTCGTGGTTCATGGCGAGGATCCAGTTGAAGCCGTGGCGCCTCGCGAGCGAGACGAGCTCCGCGGGCGAGAGCCGGCCGTCGTGCAAGTCGTAGTAGGTGTGCACGTGGGCGTCGAACAGCGCGCCGTACTCCTCGCGGGGGAACCGTGGCCCGGCCATGCTAGTCCGCCCCACCAAGCGACTCGTCCACGTCTCGGATGAACTGGGCACCGAGCCTCACGCAGTGCTCGATGCCGGCGGGCTCGATGTTCTCCGGCGTGTCGTCAAGGCTATGCCAGTTCGCGGGCGAGTGCCCCTCGCCCATGCACACGATCCCGGTCGCGGGGATGCCAGCCCGCCCGAACGGCGCCGAGTCGGTTCCCGCGGCGAGCGACTTCACGACGACGTCCACGCCGGCCTTCTTCGCCGATGCTTCCATCTGCGTGTACACCTCGGGCACGTAGGTGCAGCGATACAAGGGTTCCTTGCGCGCGACGAGCATCGGCCCCTTGGCCGCGATGCTGTCGAAGTTCACGACCCACGCCGACGGCGCGCCCAGCTTGCCCGAGGCGAGCGCCTCTCGCACGAGTTTCGCCGCGTGCTTGCTCCCCTTCATCCCGCCCTCCTCGCTGCCGAAGGACACGAACCACAGCTCGACGTTCCTGGGCCGCTGCTCGGGCCTCGCGAACCGCTCCAGCAAGAGCAAGGTCACCGCGACCCCCGACAGGTTGTCGTTCGCGCCCGGGACGGGATTCGACGATATCATGCGAAACCCTATCCAGCTGTCGTAGGGCACCATCCCCAGGACGACGAAGTAGAGCACGTCCAGCCAGCCCGGCGCGGTGAACGCGCGCCACGCGGCCGCGTCGACCCCGGCGACGAACCCGTCGGTCGCCAGGGCCATGCCGAACCTGATGGCGGAGACCAGCGCGCCCGCCACCATGGACGCGAACACGGGTATCAAGAGTGGTATCAACTTGGTCCCGAACCGGCTCCCGATCGGGTACTCGTAGTTCGAGTCGGCGTGCCCGCCGATGACGAGGATCCGCTTCGGCGGCCGCCCGTCCCGCGGCGAGACCCTGGCGACGGCGTTGGACGACGGCTTCGCCTTGAAGAGCACGTCGAGGAACTCGTAGGAGAACAGCTTGGAGAACACGTTCGCTATCGCGAGCGCCGCGGCGACCAACGAGCCCAGCGGGAACACGTGGTACATGGCCAGGCTGGCATAGAACAAGACGATGCTGATGACGGGCCACCACCGGAAGAACCCGGCGTGCACAGTGAAATCTTGGTTCTCCACGCTGTCAGCGCCGAGGACTCTCATCTTCTCGCTGATGAAGGCCTGCGCCCGCTTCTCGCCGTCCGACCCTGGGAGCCGCGTCCACGCGACCCCGCATACCTCCTCGATGAGCCGCTTGCCGGCGGCACCGGCCGTCGCATCATTTGCCATGGATTGAATGCACCGGGGGAGCCATAAAAAGGTACCGCGAGCCGGCGCCGGCCGAGGGCGGCCACCCGTTCCCTTTTCGAATCGAATGTTCATTGGCTTGGGCACCTCGTTTTCGTGCCGATACGAATAAAACCACACGACGACATCCACCAGCCATGGCATCGAAAAAGTCGATCTTCCCCCTGGCAATCATCGTCATCTCCGCCGTGGCCATCACCGGTTCGTTCATCGCCGTGACCACGGGGGCGCGGGCCATCCTGGCCTACCCGCGCCTCGGCTCGCCCGTCCGCGCCCCTGCAACGACCGGGACAGGCCCGGCCGGCGCGTACATCGAGGAGCCGTTCTCGATCTGGGTCGGCACCGACCCGGCCGACGCGCCCGTCCCCTCGGCGTGGCTCTCGGCCGGGGACTGGCACGTGGGCCTCGTGCCCAACGCGCTCGTGGGGGCCCAAGGCGTCACGTGCGCCGTCACCGCCGCCATGGCGGGCAGCAGCCCGTTCGTCTGCTACGGCACCGGGGACTCGTCCATCTTGTCGCAGAACGCGATCCGGCTCGACCTGCGGCTCCCCCGCTCGATCCTGCCCGGTTCATACGACCTCCACGTGGGCTTCAGGGTGGATCCCCTCTCCGACGGCCCACTCGTCAACGACACGGCCGGCCCCGTCGTCCCGGGGGCGTATCAGGGGCCTGTTAGCTCGGCCTCGGGCTCCGTCGCCTTCACGCTGGCGGAGCCGAACTGCGTCTACGTCCCGTGGGCGAACGACTCCCTCCCGTCGAGCCCCGTCGCGACCCCAGGCCCGAGCGACTACTACAACCCATGGTCACTCATCCACATCACCGACATGCACTTCGGAACGGACGAGGCGACGGGGCTCCAACTGGCCTCGAGCGCGGTCTTCACGGACGCAGTGCGGGAGGCCATCTCGATCATGGCACCGGATCTCGTCGTAATGAGCGGCGACCTGGTGCGGGACGCCTACAACCGCCCATCCGAGTACCGTGCCGCTCGCGACTGGTTCGCATCGCTCGGCATCCCCTCGATCGTCTCCAACGGGAACCACGACGCCGGGGACATGGGATCCTTCCTGCACCTCTTCGGCCCGAAAGCCGGCAGTACCACCTGGGCTGGGACGCGGATCGTCTGGTTCCGCACCGACGAACCCGTGCACGTGGCGGCGTCGACCGCGTCGTTCATCGCTGGCGAGCTGCACGGCGCCGCGCTCGCTGGCCAGCCGGCCTTCCTCGTCTGCCACGTGCCCCTCGTGGACGTGTTCGGACGACAGACGGCCGGCTCGGCCGCCACGATCATCGATGCGCTCGTTCGCGAGAACGGCACTGCTTTATTGCAAGGACACAACCATTACAACCTCGTCATGGACGCGGCGACCGCGCTCGAACGGTACCTGGCCCTCGGCGTCGAGACCGGGACGATCGAGGACGCGTGCGAGTTCCCACCCCACTCGACCGGGGCCGTGCCCCCCGTGGATGGCCCCAAGCTCGTCATCACGACGTGCGGCGGGTACGACGGCCGGAACGACTTGAACGACGCGTGGCCGGCCTACATCCCCACGACGGGTTACCGTGTGATATCAATGGCGGGCAACCGCATCGCGAACTACACCTACGACATGGGCGGCGACGGCTCCCGGGACGCCTCGTACGCCCAGCCCGTGTTCGACTTCACGGCACCCGCGGGCGTCCGGAACCCGATGCTCAACTCGTCTCTCGTGTACGACGAGGGGAACCTCAGCGCGGGTGCCACCTACACGATCTTCAACAACCTCACGGAGTCGATACCCGCGGCGCGCGCGGCGGTCGTCCTGCCCGTCAACTCGATGCACCGCTGGCAGGTAGTGCCCGGCCCGGTCGCGATCCACGAGCGGGCGCGGTTCACAAACGGGACTCACGAGTTCATAGACCTCAGGTTGCGCGTCGCTGCCAGGAGCACGGCGGCGTTCCAGCTCGCTTACGTGTGAGGGATGCCCAATGGAGAATGCCAACACAGAAGAACGCGCAAGTAACACCACGGGGGTGCTCCCGAACGGCATCCTGGTTGCGCTTCTCGGCATGCAGATCGTCGCGGTCATGTGGATGCTCGTGACGGCGCTCAACTGGTCCACGGAAGAGACGATCGAGGACAACGTGGCCCTGTACCTGATGATCCTCCCCCTCCTGCTCATGCCCTTCTTGGTACCCCTCGCGGTCAAGTTGTCGCGGTTCCCGAGGTTCGCTACGGTCGCGAGGAACTGGCTGGTCTACATCGGCCTGGCCGGCCAGTTGTTCCTCGACTGGCTCGTGTATGCCCGCTTCAACGGCCTGTTCCCGTTCCCGTTGGGGGCCCCCCTCCACACCGGGTGGCTGTCGAGCGACAAGGTGCCCCTCGTCCTCTTCGCGGCCTGGTTCAACTGGAGCGCGCTCGTCGTCATTCCATTGCTGCTCTGCTCGCTGCTCGCGACGTCCCCGGGCGGCAATGGCCTCGCCACGAGGCTGCACGCCGGCATGGCCATCCTCGCCGCCGCCGTGGGGCTCCAATGGGGCGGCCCGTGGAGCCTGCCCCTCAACCACCTGGTCTGGGTCGCCACCCTCATGGCCTTGCTCTCCGTCTTGCAGGACCGGCGTCCTATGTCCAAGGCGCCTGCCCAGCGGACGTATTACCCCGTCTTCTCGACGGCCGGGCTGGCGTTCATCGTCAGCTTCTGGCTCAGCGCACCCACGATCGGCTCGATGGGGGCCCCGTCGGAGCCGTGGCCGTGGCTCGCATGTTGCACGGCGAGCGTCGTGCTCGTGGCCGTCGCGTTGAAGAGGCCATCGTGGCCCCGCTCCTCGCGGTACAAGGCCGGCGTTCTCGTGGCATGGATGTGCTGTTGCGTTGCCACCGTGGCCATGATCATGGTCAACCTCAGCGCGTGGTTCGCCGAGTACCTCGTGGCATGGCGCGTGATCGGCATGGCCACCCTCTCGTTCTCCCCGGCGTTACTCGCGATCACCGGGCGTGTGGGGACGAGGCGAACCGGTGGCCGGCTATGCTTCACCGCGTTCATGGTCATCGGGGGCATGATCCTCCCCTATCTCTTGAACATCTTCGATCCGATCTCGAGCTATTCAGCGTTCGTCATCCTGGGGCTGCCGATCGCCATGACCTTCACCTCCTGGGCCGGGCGAGGGGCAAGCACCCGCCGCCGATAACACCCCCGGGAGCACATGCCCCATTCTCTTCATTTATTTACCAGTTTTGCCCGTGTTATCCCCATGGTACGCACGGAGAAAAGGGCGCGATCCCCCTCCTGGCGCGATGCTCATGATGCGGTGCTCGCGGGACAAGAACGACTGCCTCCACGCCTCTCTGGTGGACGTCATCGAGCGGCAGGTCGAGGACGGGAACCCCCAGGAGGCCCTGCTCACCCTCGACCGGCTGATCGCCACTGGCCATACACGCAAAGCTGCCATCGAGAAGATGACGTCCGTCCTCGCGGAGGAGATCTACGAGGTGTTGAAGGACGGCCACTGCTACGACGCGGCGCGTTACACGGGCCGGCTCCGCGCGATCGAGTGAGGCGGAGGATCCAGGGACACAGAAGAAGGGAAGGGATAAGAGAAAAGGGCGAGTCTACAAGTTCTTCGTGTAACTCACGATCAGCGAGTTGTCTCCCGTCCGGTACGCGGAGAACGTCGTCTGGTTTCCCACGACGTCGACGACCATGTAGTGGAACGTCCTCTCGCCGTACAGCTGCCACTCGTGCCCGTATATGTCGTCGTAGCGCCCGTCCGTGTAGTCGCTCACCACGTTCGTGTACGACTCCCACGCGTGAGCTGGATGCGTGTGTTCATCCGGATCCATGATGTCCTTGAGGCTCCCGCCGCCTCCAGCGACCAGGAAGGCGTAGGTTCCCCCGTATGGGGCCGTGGCGTTCACGTGCCAGGCTTCGAAGATGTGGTCGTGGCCGTAGAACACGGCATCTACCTGGTACTTGAACAAGATGGGTTCGAGCTGCGCGGCCAGATCTTCCTCGGCCTTGCTGCCGCCCCGCACGGACGTGGAGTACATGGGCACGTGGAACGTCACGAACTTCCACATGGCCGTCGAGTTCACGCTCGCCAGGTCTGCCTCCAGGAACGCCAGCTGTGCCGAGGACAAGTTGTTCGTGCCGTCCAGCTGGTGCGTGTCCAGGAGCGTGAAGTGCACGTTCGAGTAGTTGAACGAGTAGAAGATGCCGATATCCCGGGCGCCGGGCGGCAAGGCGGCGCCGTTCGTGTGGTACGAGTTCTGGTGGAAGGTCTTGAAGTTCTTGCGCATGGGCCAGTCGTCCGCGTCCGACGACGTCTCGTGGTTCCCCGATGTGGCCATCCATGGCACTTGCGAGATGATCCGGCCGTACGAGCGCGAGTCGTAAAGCATCGCCCATTCCCCGATGTTATCGTCGCGGTTCACGTTGTCCCCGCAGATGATCGTGAAGTCGATGCCGTCGACACCCAGGCGGGAGACCATGTTCGCGATGTTCTGCTGCTGGACGTTGAACGCGCCTTGCGTGTCGCCTAGAATCGTGAAAGTGACCCTCTCGCCAGACAAGAGCGAGGGCGGGGAGGTGAACGAGTGCACGGCCGAGCCGAGGCTGGGCACGGTGTAGTAATACTTCTGGCCCGGCACGAGGCCGTCGAGCAGCACGCAGTGGTGGTGCGAGTCGGGCTGGTTGGCCTGCCAGTAGAACTCGCCGCCCAGCTTCTCGTTGACCAGGGCGGACGGGCTCGTCCCCCACTTGACTAGGGACTGGGCGGGGGATGAAGTGTCCCACGACACCTGCATCCCGCCGGCCCCGTGGATCGCGAGGTGGGGGCCGAAGGTCGGCTTGATGCCGAGGTAGAGGTACCAGAAGGGCACGTAGTAGAAGAACGCGGCGAGGACGATGCCGAGCAGCGCGAGCGCACTCACGATCGGCTTCCACGTGAGCTTGAACCGCACCTTTTTTATGGCCTTGACGATCATCTCGATCGATTTCAGGAGCCCGAAGGTGCCGAGTGTGAAGCAGAGCGCCGCGACGATTGCCGCTATGACCCACACGGGCATCTGGACACCGAAAAAGTCGTACGTGGCCGTTGGCGAGCTGATCTCGTCCCAGAGCTCCACCACCGCCACGACCGGGGCGGCCACGATGACGACGAAGAACAGGAACATGAGGGTGCGCCCGAACAGGCGGAACGGCCGCCACCACTTCGGGACGGGCTTCTGGAGAGGTGCCTCTTCGGCTTGCTTGGTTGGTTCTGCCATGGGGAACGGATCGGCGTGGCGGTACAATAAGCTTCGGGCGCGTCCCGGGGCGGCGGGTGGCTTGCCGTCGCCGCCGGGCCGGCACGGTCAGAGCTCGACCGGCTTGCCCTCCGGGCACTCGAGCACCCGCGTGCCCGGCGGGAGCGCGGCGCCAAAGCTCCCCGGCGACTCCGTGTGCACGGGGACCAGCGTCCGGGGCTTGATCCGGCCGATCATGGCGACCAGGTCAACTCCCGAGGCGTGTCCCGACGAGTGTGCCTCGACGAGGCGCAAGCCGAAGCGCTCCATCCAGTTGTCCAGCACCCGGCGCTCGATGTTGCCGTCCTCGTCGAACGGCTCGGTCTTCATGAGGAAGCACGTGCCGCCTGGTTGCACGTCGATGTCGATGAGCTCGTTGAGGTCGTAGAAGTCGAGCTGGACGATGAAGCGCTCGGGGTGCTCGTGGATCTCGCCCGCGCGGACGAGCTTGTCGGCCCCGTACAGGTCTCGGTAGAGCTTGTAGTCCCGCGTGTCCTTGCTCCAGTTCACGTCGGCCGAGATCGCGGCCTTCAAGAAGATGTAGTCCCCGTCCTCGTAGAGCATCGAGAGCTTCCGGGGCTGGTAGATGCGGATGTCCTCGTTGCGCAGCACGTTCGTTCCGAGCACGATCGGCGTGCCTTGCACCGCGTGCAAGAGGTAGGCGAGCTTCGGCTGGATCGCCACGGCGCGCTTGAGGGCACGGGCGACCTTGTACAGCGTGAGGAACCGGGCGACGCTCTTCCACGGGAACATGGCGAAGATCGGGCGGCCCTCGGCGCCGGGCGTGCCCGCGACCGCGGCGAGGGCCCTGTCTTGCACGTCCTGCTCGGATGGCCCTTGCGTGGCGTCGATGCGGGTCCCTTCGGTGATCAGCACGTCGACGCGGTCGCGGGCGGACATGGCGTCGACGAACGCGCGGGATGTCGCGCGCTCGTGGTCCACGCCGTGGAACCGCAGATCCCCCGTGTAGGCGATCCGCTTCCCGCTCGCGGTGACGACCTCGTAGGCCGTGGAGCCGGGGATCGAGTGGTCGACGGGATGCGCCGTGACCGTGAACGGCCCGACCGAGACGGCCTGGCCCGCCCCGAGCACGCGCAGGTTCCTATCATTGCAGGATCGCTCCTTCTTCGTGCCGCCGGGGAAATAACTGAAGCCGCTGTACGTGCCGAGCCTGTGCGGGCAGAACTTGGTCAGGTCGTGCCCCGTCGACACCTCGCCCATGACCTTCAGGAGGATACGCGTGAGGTCGGACATGTACACGGGCACCTGCGGGGCGACGAACGCGAGGTTCCTCGCGTGGTCGACGTGCGCGTGGGTGATGAACAGCGCGTCGACGCGCGGGGTGCCCACCCGCTCGAGGTAGCCCTCGTAGCTCTCGAGGGGGGCCGAATGCATGTACCTCGCTCCTGGATCGACCCGCTGGATGGCGGGATCGGCGATCATGTCGCGGGCATAGATGCCCTCGATCGGCGGCAAGAGGCCAAGTGCCAGCAGGTCCCTGATGTCGTTCGTCTCGCGGGGCTTGAGGAAGTCCTTGTAAAAGGCGTTCTCAGCCGAGAAGTTCATGCCGCAGTCGAGCATGATGGCGTGGCCGCCCTCTTCGAGGATGATGCAGTTGCCACCGACCGTCTGGACGCCCCCGTGGATCGAAAGGGATGTCATCATGCCCTACACGCGGTGGCTCAATAAGAATGTGGCGCGGGCGGCCATCCCCCGCCTCGAGCGGTGGCAGAAGCCGATGGTGTTCGCACGGTCAGCCTGGGAAGAGCAAGACGTACGTGGTGATGTAGGCGGCGCCGAGCAGCACGTGGATGAGGGCGAAGATCCCCCCCACCTTGAAGAGCCGCTTGAACGGGAGGTCGACGACGCAGTTGTTGCGCGCTATCTCCAGCGTCGCCATGTCGCACGCCGAGCCTTGCGGCAGGAAGTTGCCCCCGACGTTGATCCCGATGATGAAGGCCATGAGTAGGGGAAAGGCGTAGAACTCCGGTTTGTTGATGAGGAACGTGATGACCGGCAAGAAAATGATGACGACCGGAGTGTTATCGAGGAAGCCAGAGAGCACCGAAGTGGCCACGAGGATGATCAAGGCCAAGACGAGCTCGTCGGCGAGGGACATGCTCGCCAGGAGGTTTTCCAACAGTGCGATCGTCCCGTTCAGCTCCATGAGGCCGATGAAGACGAACAGGCATATGAAGAAGTAGATCAGCTTGTAGTCCACCCGCCGCAGGTAGTGCGACACGGCCGGGCGCCACTTCTTGTGCTCGTCCTGGACCGGGTTCGCGAAGACGAAGAGCACCATGGCGATGAGGCCCGCCACGTATATCTCCGGGATAAGGAGGAGCAGCGCGATGAAGGCGGCGAGGAGCCCGAGGTTCTTCTTGAAGTCCATCGGGCTTGCCTCTATGGTGTCGATATCGTAATCCTTCACGGCGCTCTCGAGCGCGCACTGCCCGCTCCACACCTTCTTGAGGCTCTTCCTCAAGATGAGCTTGTCGAGGAAGAAGAGCGTGGCGGCCGTCGACACGACGAAGTAGATGCCGAGGTGTTCCAGGAACCAGATGACGTCGAGGTTGAACGCGTTCGCGATGAGCACGTTCTGCGCGGAGCCGAACGGCGTCAGCGTCGCCCCCAGGTTGATTGAGATCGTCATGCCGAGCAGGAACGGCGCGGGGTTGAGGTTCAATCGCCGGCACACGATGATGATGACCGGGCCGAAGATCAAGGCGATCGACAGGTCCTCGATGATCGAGGCGGCGAGCGTCGACGTGATGCAGATCACGTAGAACATCTTGCGCGGCGTCTTGCTGTACTTGGTCACGATGCGCCGGGCCACCTCGTGGAAGACCTTCTTCTCGTTCAAGATCTCGACGATCGTGAACATCGCGATCAAGAAGAACACCAGCTCCCATTCTATTTTTTCCACGTAGAAATCGAGGGTCGCCGCTGCCGGGATGAAGATGGCCGTCACCAACGATGCCACGACGATGAGGAAGATGGAATACGTGAGGTAATCTGTCTTCTCGAAGAAGAGCACGATGATGAGGGCGACGAAGCACCCCCCGACGAAGAGCTGGAGGAAGAGGAAGCCCATGGTAGGTGGTAATCTGGGAAAGAGTCGGTTAAAAACATACCTTCAATTTCACATGATGCCTACCACCATTTGACACGAGTTTGAGGCTTTGCTCCTCAGCGGATGTCGATTATCCATTCATTGTTCCTTGATGCCGAATAATCGCACGGCCAGGCCTATTTTCCACGCTTGGATGGAAAAGAAGACCATCATCATGGAGCATTCGTTGGTTTTCTAGATCCCGTCCGAGATTTCATAGTGATCTGGTACGACTCGACAGTCGTGACAATTCGCAAACAAGTTGGACAAATGTGGACACCAGCACTGGAAGCCACGCCAACCAGCCGGGGCGCATTCCTGGC